>JAYVXK010000542.1:0-1726 GCA_043785265.1 Myxococcales bacterium
TCTGTTTTTGGTCTCCTCGTCGCCTGCGGCGGCGCACAACCTCACCTCGTCGCGCAAGCGCCGATCACCAGCGCGCGGGCCTCTCATGTGGTCCCCGTGATGATCGATGACGACGCCTACAACGACGCGCCTTCGGCCACCGCGCTCTCGTCTGCGAGAACCGCCGGTGACTATGTCGTGCGCGAAATCACGACCGCCCAGAAGAAGACGCCACTCGTCATGACCGAGCGTGTGCTCTCCAAAGATGGCGCAGTTGCGGTACTCGAAGTGTCGTTTCAAGACGGCAAGCGCGTCGACACTTATCGCGTTCGCGTCGAAGAGACTCGCTTCGGCGAACAGACCACCGACGTGACCAAACTCATCGCAGGCACCGAGCACTCTTTTGGTGTCGCTGCCTACGAGGCGCTCTTGCAAAAGACCGTGCCTGCAGTCGATCGCAATGACGGCATGCTCGACACCGAACCTGTCATGGTCGACATGGCAGGCAAGCAAGTCGCCGCGACCCGCACCGAATACAAAGTCATGATGAACGGCAAGCCCGCGACCATGAGCGTCATCGAGAACAAGGCATTCGGCGACATGGGCGGAGAGATCGCGACCGCAGATGGCAAGCTCCTTTTTCGCACGCGGATCGTCGAGATGGGAAACACTCCCGTCGGTACCGCTTCTCGCTAAAATACTCAGCCTTCCAATGGGTACATCCCAAATAGGAAGACCTTAGGCACTCGCGACAGGGCGTCGAGCACGTCCGCCATCAAGGCAGTGGGCTCCTGACATGAAAACAGAGCCGCGAGGACTTCGCCCTTTTGGAAGACATTGTCTGGAGGAGGGGACAAGCGAGCGAGTTGTACTTCGCCCGCAGACCACTTTCTCTTGAGGAACAATTGTCCAGCGCGCCAGGTAAGGTCGGCCGACCCACCATGCCCAGCCTTGAGCTTGGGGTTGTCGAGTTGGAGTTTGAGAAAAGACTCCATGTCGCTCTCGCAGATCAAGAAGCCGTCGATGACGACGGGTCCGTCGCCGATGGCGATGTTGATGGCGCGTGCTCTGTCGGTCGCCTTGAGATCTCCCCAAACGAGCACGGCGCTCGCGCACATGTCCGAGACGATCTTTTTTTGCGCGTCTTTGACTGTGCTCTTGGCGTCCAATCGAACCGTGAACAGACTGGCTGTGGCGGTTGACGATGGATGCCACTCGGGGCCCGAACCGCCAGCGAGTGTAACTGCGTTCGCCGGCTTCTCCGTGTGTCCACACGCAGCGAGGGTGATCGCGATTGCGGCTAAAAACAAGCGATTCATGCGGCTCGCTTGATCAGCCAATCGCTCACGAGTGGCCATGTCGACCGCGGTGCATCGCGACCGACGAGCAGATCGATGTGACCCAAAGGCAGCGCTCGGTAGGTTTTGTCGGTCGAGCCGCTATTGATGAAACCTGGCCGCACACTCGCTGGTGGAGCGAGCGTGTCATTGGTGCCAGCGACGACCAAGAGTGGAAGGTCCATCGCCTCGAATCGCTCGGTCGCGTCTGTCTCGGCGCCGCCAAAACGTTTTGCGTTTGCCCAGCCGAACATGTCCACGAACTCGGCCACGCCTGCGCGATCGAACGCGAGCCTCAGGTGTTGTGCGAGGACTTCGGTTTCGACCGCGCCTTTGTGCCAACCATGCAATGGGAAGAGTGGACTCTCCGCGAAACGCCGAAAGGTAGACATCGTCATCCCCAGGGGTCG
>JAYVXK010000543.1:0-5891 GCA_043785265.1 Myxococcales bacterium
TTCTTCGTTTTGGCGACCGAGAACCCGATCGAACAAGAAGGAACTTATCCGCTACCCGAGGCGCAGCTCGATCGTTTCTTGCTCAAGGTGCTCGTGCCCAATCCGAGCGAAGACGAGTTGTGCGAAGTGCTCTCGCGCACGACAGGTCGAGAAGGCTCAGCGCCTCCCAAGGTCATGGGGCGCGAAGGCGTCATGCAGTTGCGCGCGATGTGTCGTGACGTGCAGATCGCAGAACCGATCGTGCGATACGCGGCGAGGCTCGTGGGTGCGAGCGATCCTGCGTCTGCTTCCGCGCCTGATCTCGTGAAGCGATCGCTCCGTTTTGGTGCGGGTGTCCGCGGCGCGCAGTCGCTCGTGCTTGGCGCGAAGGCAGTCGCCTTGTGCGAGGGGCGCGCGAACGTGTCTTTCAATGACATCACGAAAGTCGCAAAACCGTCCCTGCGTCATCGATTGATTCGATCGTTCGAGGGCGAGGCCGATGGCGTGACGACCGATGCCGTGGTCGAAGCGTTGCTCGCTGCAATCCCCACGCGACCGGCCAATGTCGATGCGGAGCGAAGGGCAAGCGCATGAACAAGAAGGCGATCTTTGCAGCGCTATTGGCGCTCGCGCCCGTGCTCGGCATCACTGCCGATGCGAGAGCGGCCGATCCTGCCGCAGCGCCGCTCACCTTGGCGATGAATGCCGCGCCGATCTTCGGCAATGACGCCGCGCTCGGATATGGCTGGGAAGAGATCATCGTCACGCTCGCAAACTCAGGAGCCGCGCCCAAAAAGGGGACGCTCGAACTGACTGCGACGCTGCCGTGGAGTCAGGGCGAGACGTTCATCACCCGCGCACCCTTCAACGTGCCGGCGGGTCGCACGGCGATCGTGCGCGTGCCGACGCACGGTTTTTATTACCAAGCGCCCACACTCACGCTGAGCGCGAAAGACGAGAAAGGCGCTGAAATCACGGGCACCGCGGTGACGACCAACATGACGGTGTCGCCCACTCTGATCGACATCGACCAGACTCCACGACTCGGCCTCGTCGTCCGCGGGCACGCTGTCACCACGACCTACAGCACGTCGAGTAGCGGTTACGGTTACGGTTACGGCTCTCCGGCGGTGTCCCCTGCACTTTCTGTCGGCGCGCCCACGTTCGACGCGACCACGGGTGATCCTGTGTTGCCGCAAGTCGCCGCTTCGTATTCAGGCGTGACCGTGGCGATCATTCACTCTGATCTGCTCGCCAAGCTCCCACCAGAAGAGTTCGACGCGCTTCGCGATTGGGTTTCGGGTGGCGGCACACTCGCTGTCGTGCCGAATCGCCCTGAAGATTTGCGCGGAGCAAATCTCACGTCGATGACGGGAGGTCCACTCGTTCAAGGTGATGCAAACCCGGGCCTCTTTTTGCTGCCGGCTTTTCCAAAAGCGGGTCCGCCTGCGCCCTGGCCAACGATGGGCGGCGGCGGCTTGACACCTCCGCCACCGATGATCCCGGAAAACGATCCGCTCAAGTTTGATCCGATTGCTGATCCTTCGAACCCATACAAACCGATCGGCTATTTTTTGCCCGCGAGCACGAGCACACTACCTGCTGCAGGAGCCGCGGGATCGATGGCACCTGCCGTCAAAGCCAAGCTGGTTGGTTTCACGGGCGGCAATCTCACCGCGAGTGATTACGGCGCGACTGCGTCGTTCGGAACTGGACAGGTTCATGTGCTGGCGTTCGATCCGACTGTCGCGCCAGGCATCGACGACGGTTGGGTGCTCGCCCGAGTGGTCGACATGGTGCAGACGGGTTGGGATCGTCAGGCGCCCCGTGCATTCCCGACAGGCGCAGGCGATCGTCGCTATCTGTACAACCGCAGTGACGAGGTTCGTCGCGCACTCGATCCGAACGAAAACTTTCGGCCAGCGCTCGGCTTCGCTGCGATTTTGCTGGTCGTCTATTCAATCGTGGTTGGGCCAATCACTTTCTTGCGCGCTCAAAAAAAGGGGACGCCACTGGCGCCACTCAAATGGGCGCCCCTCTGGAGCATGGCGGCTTTCGCGTCGATCGTGGTGGTGGGGCTCGCCGTAAAGGGATTGCGAGGCAGGTCGAGACGCCTGTCTCTCACTGAACTCGGAGCAGGCACGACGCGCGGTTCGGTGACGCGTTTTCGAGGCTTTTACACCAGCGAAACCAAAGCGCTGAGCGTCGCTGCGACCGATCGATCGACTGTGCTCGACGTGAGTTCGGATGGCGTGATGGGCGCAAACGCGGTCATGCGTCTTGATCGTGGTGGGTCCATTCTCGAAAACATCACGTCGTTGCCTTGGCAAACCATGGTCGTCCGCGAAGACGGCTTTCGTGATCTGAAGGGTGCAGTGGCGATCACGGGTGTGAGCCCGGCGCTGAGTGCGACCAATCACACGGGGCAAGCCATCGACGACGCACTCTTCTACGTGCCTGGTGATGGCGTGCGCTACTTCGCGCAGGTCAAAGACGGCGAGACTGTCGTCGCATCGACGGGCAAGCTGGTGATGAGCGCGTTTTCGCGGCGATCAGGGAGCGCTGGCGCGATGACCATCCATTTGCTCGGCGAGAGCGAGATGGCTTATTCGAGCGCCATCACCAAAAAGGATGGCGAGCGCATCGAGAAGATGTGGAAGCCGATGTCGTCAGCAGCTGGTGAGCAAGTCGATTGGTGGCCGGACGATCAGCCCGTGCTCATGGGCGAACTCGAAGGTGGTGAAGGCGTGAAGACGGACTCGGGTCTGCGCATCGAGACCGATCGTGCATTGGTGCGTGTCGTCGGTCGAGGAGGCGCGCCATGACGCTCGCCAACGTGACAGACAGCCCGCGACAGCAAGAAACAGCCCCCTCCTCGGCATCCATGCTCGCAACGCAAACTGCACCCGCGATCCGCGTGCGCCACTTGTGGCATCGCTTCGGTCGCTTCGACGTGCTCCGCGATGTGAGTTTCGAGGTGGGTCATGGAGAAATCTTTGGCTTCATCGGACCCAACGGTGCCGGTAAGACCACCACGATTCGCATCATGGCGACGTTGCTCGAGCCGCTCGCAGGTCGCGTCGAGGTCGACGGATTCGACGTCGCCGTGGATCCAGAGGCCGTGCGCAAGATCATCGGCTACATGCCTGATCACGCGGGCGTCTATGAGCGCGTGACGGTGCGTGAGTACCTCGAGTTCTTCGCAGACGCCTACAAAGTAGCGCCAAACGGCAACTACGCAGTCGTCGACGCGGTGATGGAGCTCACCGATCTCACCAAACTAAAAGACAAGCTCGTCGCGACGATGTCGAAGGGCATGAAGCAACGCCTGCAGCTCGCTCGCACACTCTTGCACGATCCCAAGGTGCTCATTTTGGACGAACCAGCGAGCGATCTCGATCCTCGAGCGCGAATCGAGATTCGCGATTTGCTCGTCGAGCTGCGATCGATGGGCAAGACCATTTTTCTGTCGAGTCACATCCTCACTGAGCTCGCAGACGTGTGCACGTCAGTGGCGATCCTCGAGCGCGGACGCATGGTGGTGAGCGGCCCCATCTCCGAAATCGCGCAGCGGCTAGAAATGGCCGCGGCGCTGCGGCAGCCACAAGTCCACTCCTCTCCGCAACCGATGAACGCGCCGTATGCCGGACCAGATGCCCCGCCGCAGACCTATCGGATGAACGACCCGACAATGCCTCTGCAGCAACAACAGCCTGCCTATGTCGTCCCCAAGCGTCGCGTGAAGATCAAAGCGATCGCTTCCGGCGAAGCAGTGCAAGCTGCGCTCGTTGGTGCGCAAGGCGTGTTCTCCGTTTCGCCTGGCCCAATGAGCACGGTACTCATTACTTATTCGGGCGATGATCAGGTCGTTGCGAACATGGTGCGCGTGCTCGTCAACGCGAACATTGCCGTGGTGGGTGTAGAGCCCGAGCGTAGCGAGCTCGAACGCATCTTCCTCGAAGTCACCAAAGGGGAGGTGCAGTGATGGCCGCCACGACAAGCCAAGCGCAACAGCCGATCGCGCAACCGCCGTCTCTGCGCGAACCCAAGCGTGGTTTTTTTGCACGCGTCTTCGCCGACCCGAACGCGATCTGGATGCGAGAGATGCGGCAGAGCGCACGGCTCGGACGCACGCCGTGGATTCTCTTCGCGCTCGCGCTCACGATCTCGCTGTTGATGTGCTCCGTTGGCGGCATCGCGGCCACCGAGAATGCGAGCCCGGCATCGCTTGGCGGCGGCTTGTTTCAAGGCTTTTTCTCGATCGCGTATTTCGTCGTCATCATCGTCGGACCCGCGATCGCAGCCAACAGCATCGCAAGCGAACGCGAAGGCAAGACGTGGGAAGCCATCCAGCTCACAGGCTTGCACGCAAAGGACATCGCGCGCGGCAAATTCATGGCGGCGTACACGTCGATCGCGCTCTACATCGTCGTGCTCGCTCCTGTCGGCGCGTTGCCGTTCTTGTTCGGCGGTGTGACTGCGGGTGAAGTCGTCGTCGCTTTCGTGTTCCTGTTCGTCGTTGCTGCGCTCGCCGTCGCGTTTGGTCTCGCGCTCTCGTCGCTGATGGCGAGCTTGCGTGGCGCGATCGTCGTCACGCTGATCCTCGCCATCGTCATTGGTCCTGCGCTCTACGGTTGGTTTGGTTTCGGCGCATCGTTTGCCGTTCACAAGCAATGGAGCGACGTACCGGAAGGCTTCCCGGTCTGGTTGCCGCTCGCCTACACGCGCGCGCCGTTCGGGCTCGAATATGCGCTCGTTCTCTTTGCGCTGCCCATCTTGTTGATGCTCGTACCGGCGTGGTTCCTCTACGAAATCACGACGAGCAACCTCACAGGCGAAACAGACGATCGCGCCACGGGTCTCAAGCGATGGTTTGCGCTGTGCACGCCGCTGCTCGCCGCGGGCTGCGCCATCGGACCTGTCGTCGCCGACGAAGATGGTGACCGCGTCGGCTGGTCGATCGTTGGTCTTTCGGCCTTCGCGTTCTACGCGACCTTCTGCGCGCTGTTGTTCGCGTTCGACACCGCCGGACCTTCGCGTCGCGTAGAGGTCCATTGGATTCGCGAAAGAGCCGGACTGCTGCGCCGTTTCTTCGGACCGGGCCTGGCGAAGACCTCGACGCTCGTTGCTGTCTTCGGCTTCTTTGGCATCGTCGCGATCACCGCGTTCGACATGGGCGTCATCTCGATCGCTCCCCTCCCGGCACCTCTCGGGTATCCGGGCGCAACTCGCGGCGACCACCTCGCGCAAGTCTTCGTCTACGGCGCGTACGCATCGATGTTCTTCGTCTTCACGACCGGTCTCGTGAGCTGGTTGCGATCGCGTGGCTCCACACCGTGGGTCTCTCGTCTCATCGCCCTCGCGATTATTTTCTTGATCAGCGCAGGTCCGTGGGTCGTTGCGGCGATCGGTGGCGTTGTATCGAGCCACGATGACGAGTGGCTGCTCGTCGCCGCGCCGAGCCCATTTTATAGTGGTTTGATGGTGAGCTGGCTCGACCGCGTCGCACCAGAAGCCATCCCGGTGATTCCGGCGGGTCTCGCCTGCGCGCTTTTATGGGGAGTCATCGGTCTTGGTTTGATCGCTGCCACCGCGGGTCGTTGTTCTCGCATCGTCGGCGAACAGCGAACTTTGGTCGCGCAAACAGACGCTGCGCTCAAAGCAGAAGACGACGCGTTGGCCGCCTCGATTGCGATGGCGCAAGCGCAAGCAGATGCAGCAGCGAATGCCTCTTCAGCCGCCAACGTCGCGCCTCCACCGGCGACCGAGGTACCGAAGACGGACGCAACACCACCGCAGACTCCTGTCGGTGGCGACCAAGGACCCGAGCCCGTCGCCTGAGATGTTGCTCGACGCATCTTTCGCTCGCGAGCTCGAGGCTCTGCGGAGACGCATGGACATCCGTGCGCGCT
>JAYVXK010000544.1:0-5888 GCA_043785265.1 Myxococcales bacterium
TACAGCAAGCCCGTTGAGCGAAGTTGACGGCGTTGAATTAAAGTCGTTGAAGGCCGCGAGCATGACATCACCGCTTGCTCGGTGAACGACAGCAAGGCTTTGCTCGGATTGGAGGTTCGACGCGAGTTGCTGCGTCAGCGTCGTAAGTCCGGTTAGCGAAACGTGTTGCCGAAGCGCGCAGCCTGTTCGAGGTGCGCGGGACCCTCAGTTTGTACGTCTGAGGAGCACTTGAAAAGTAAACTAGCGACACCGAGAACTAAGGTGAGTTGCGCTAACGATTCGGTGCGCGTTTTGCGCTGGCTGGCTGGCTGGCTGGCTGGCTGGCTGGCTGACATCATCGACCTCCGCTTTCGAGCAGAGCTTCATTCGCGATGTTTGTCAATTGGCGATGGCAACATTTAGTCGTGGTCGCCTCAGGCTAAGACTTAGGCTAAGCCTTAGAGCTAAGGTTGCGAGCCGCCATCGTTCCTGCTGTTTGCGGTCACGAAGTCGAGCGCCTTGCTCATGATCTCGTCGATGTTGGTGGAGTACAGATGCCAACTGTCTGGCATCACGAACAACTCCGCGGGATACCCAGCGGCCTTGAGTGCGTCGACGGTCTTGCGTTCTCCGGGCAACTCTGTGCCGTGATCAGCGGCGATCATGGCGAGCGCGCGCACCTTCGACGCATCGAGATAAGCCTTCGAAACAGTCACGTCCGCTTCGACCAAAATCAGCATCGGCCAGCGACCTGGATGCATGCGCACGATCTCGATCGCCGCCCATCCTCCGCGCGAAAAACCCGTCATCACAGCGTCGCTTCGGTCGATGCCGCCGTCGCCTTCTTTCTTGGACACCACCTGGATGCCGCGCTCGAGATCTTGATCCATCAGCACGAACGACTCGTCCCACATGGCAGGACCCATGGACGACCCGCAGTG
This sequence comes from Myxococcales bacterium, assembly GCA_043785265.1. Lineage (GTDB taxonomy): Bacteria > Myxococcota_A > Polyangia > Polyangiales > Polyangiaceae > JANYHY01. The sequence continues at coordinate 921 of JAYVXK010000544.1, forward strand.
TTCGTTGCCTGTCGGACAAACCAAGTATCCACGATCCGCCCCCGCGTCGATCCATTGACCGCACGAGTAAAAAGGTGGCGCGCATTGTCCATGGAGATGCGCAATCAGCCGATGTTGATCGAGGGAGCGAGGCAGGGCGTACCAAACATTTCTGTCGGGGAGCATGGGCACCTCGTAAGGGCCGATCGTAGCTCTTTGTCGGGGTGACATGGCGTCCACCAGGGTCGCAGCATCGAGCGCGCCGACATCAGCGCCCGCATCCGACGGCGTTGCGTCGATCGTCTGCGCATCACGCTCCGCCTTGGTGACGTTCGTCGCGACAGGTGCCGCCGTGCGGCAGCCAAGGAGCGCGAACACACAAGCTGTCATCCTGAGCGAAGCGAAGGATCCCCCGAGTGAATGGAGCAAAACCTGTCGCGGCCCCGCAGGTGATCGGCCAGGGGATCCGAAGCGAAGCTCAGGATGACACCGCACGTCGCTCAGCTACGCGCGAGCACGCCTCGCTGCAAGAAGGCATACAGACCTTCGACCACAGAGTTCTCGTCGTCGTCCCAACCGCGCACCACGATTTGATGCAAGGTCTCTTTGAGCGCGCCAATGATGAAGGTCGACTGCATGCGCGCGTTGCCTTCGCTCACCATGCCGAGGTCCTGCCCATCGTCGAGAGCCTCTTCGAGCAGAGAGTGCACTTGATCGAAAAAGAGCTGAATTTTGCGGTCAAAAGCGACATCGACTCCGCTCACTCCTGTGAGGAGAATGCGCGTGGTGACTCGCTCCTCCATGAGCAGATGCACGATGCCGCGAATGTTGCTGCGCACTTGGTCGCCCACGTCGCCTTTGGGATCGACGCGCGAGATCGCCATGCCGAAGCGCACGAGAAGCCGATCGACGATCTCTTCGAAGATGGCGCGCTTGTCCTCGAAGTAGAGATAGAAGGTGCCGCGCGCCACTCCGGCAGCAGCGACGATGTCGTCTACTTTCGCAGCGTGATACCCGCTCTTGGCGAACACCTCCCGAGCGTGCACCAAGATTTGCTGCCGCCGTTGCCCCTTTTCCATGTTCGAGAAGTACCATTGCTAGGGAAAAACCGTGCGTTTGAGGCGTCGTTTTGACGGCAGACAAAACTGACACGCCTGTCACGCCGAACTGGCCGGGCACTTGCAGTCTGTGTTCTCCCATGGAAACCCATGGGAAAAGGCTGTTCGGCAGGAAGAAAATCCGATACGCCTTCCTTTGACTGACACGTCAGTCTAGCGCTCGCACTTCACGCGGTCGCAAATGCCTCGGAGGCATAATGGGCAAGAGCGAAGGTCGCTTTCTCGCTATTGGAATGGATGTCGGCTCGACCACGGTGAAAGCCGTCGTCGTGAATCCGGCCAACAGAGAGATTCTCTGGAGTGACTATCAACGTCACCAAACCAAGCAGCCTGAATACGTGTTGTCGATGCTCGAGGCGATCTACGCCGCGTTCCCGAAACACCCAAAAGACGGCTGGCGCATGTTCATGACTGGCTCTGGTGCCGGTCCGCTGTGCGAGCCCACGGGCGCGAAGTTCGTGCAAGAGGTCAACGCCGTCACGCTCGCAGTCGAGCAGATGCATCCCGACGTCGGCTCGGTCATCGAACTCGGCGGCCAAGACGCGAAGATCATCATGTTCAAGATCGACGAGAAGACCGGCAATCGCACGGCCATCGCGTCGATGAACGACAAGTGCGCGTCGGGTACCGGCGCCACGATCGACAAATGTTTTCTCAAAGTGAACGCGCCGCCCGAGATGGTGACGTCGCTTCGCTTCGACTCCAGCAAGTTGCACCACGTCGCCGCCAAGTGCGGAGTCTTCGCCGAGACGGACATCGTCAATCTGATCAAGAGCGGCATTCCTTCTACAGAAGTTCTCTGCTCGCTCGCAGACGCGATCGTCCTCCAGAACCTGAGTGTTCTGACCCGCGGCAATACTCTCAAACACAAAGTGCTTTTGTTGGGTGGCCCCAACACCTACTTGCCGTTCCTCCAAGACTGTTGGCGACTGCGCATTCCGCAAACATGGGCAGAACGCGGCCACGTTTATCCCAAAGACATTCCAGTCGAAGAACTCATCTTCATCCCCAAAAACGCCCAGTATTATGCGGCATTCGGCGCGGTGGTGTACGGCCTCCACGAAGAAGCCACTGTCGGGTGGACTCCGGGCCTCGAGGGTCTGAACGAGTACATCACCACGGGTCGCAAAGCGCGCTTGGGCGAGAGCGCCGGTCCGCCGCTGGCGAAGACATCGACAGAACTCGAAGAGTTCAAAGCGCTCTACAAGATTCCCAAGTTCGACGCAGCCAAGTTCGAAAAGGGACAAAACGTTCGAGCGGTCATCGGCTTGGACGGCGGGTCGACCTCCAGCAAAGCGGTGTTGGTCGATTACGAATCAGGCGAGATCATCGCCAAGGGTTATCAGCTCTCCAAGGGCAACCCGATTCAAGACACCAAAGAACTCTTGGCGCAGCTCCGCGCCTACGTTCAAGACCAAGGTGCCACACTCGAAGTCATGGGCTTCGGCGCGACGGGCTATGCCGCAGACGTGCTCGAAGAGTGCGTGAAGAGCGACGTGAACGTGGTCGAGACTGTCGCTCACATGATGAGCGCAGTGCACTTCTTCGGCGACGTCGACGTCATCTGCGACATCGGCGGACAAGACATCAAAGTCTTGTTCATGAAAAACGGCGACATCGCCAACTTCAGGCTCTCCAACAGCTGCTCCGCCGGCAATGGCATGTTGCTCCAAGCCGTGAGCGACTCGTTCGGCGTGCCGGTGACTGAATTCGCAAACGTCGCTTTTCAGGCTGAATTGGCGCCCAAATTCTCTTACGGGTGCGCAGTCTTTTTGGACACTGATCGCGTCAACTTCCAAAAAGAAGGCTTCTCCAAAGAAGAGATGCTCGCGGGACTCGCTCAAGTATTGCCGAAGAACGTCTGGCAATATGTCGTTCAGATTCCGCGCTTGGCCGCGCTCGGCACCAAGTACGTTTTGCAAGGCGGCACGCAATACAACTTGGCCGCTGTCAAAGCTCAAGTCGACTACATCAAAGAGCGCGTGCCTGGCGCCGAAGTGTTCGTGCACCCACACACGGGTGAAGCCGGCGCGATCGGCGCAGCCATGGAGACGCGCCGAGTCGTGCGTCGCACGGGCAAGACCACCTTCATCGGCATCGATGCTGCGATCGATCTCGAATACACCAGCAAAAATGACGACGAAACCGTCTGTCACTTCTGTCCGAACGAGTGCAAGCGCACGTTCATCGACACGCGTCGTCCCGATGGCTCCACCAGTCGTTACATCGCGGGGTTCTCTTGCGAGAAGGGCACCGTCGAGAGCAAAGAAGCGATGCTCGAGCTCGTCTCCGAGCGCAAAAAGATCGCGCAGCAATTTCCCAACATGGTCTCGTACGAGGCCAACCGCTGCTTTTCTCACTTCTACAAACCCGAGCCGATGCCCGAAGAGGGCGTCATGGTCGACGACGTCGAAGTTCGCCGCGGACTACTTGGCATTCGCCGAGTGCCCATCAAGCGTCCCTTCAAACGCTCCACCAAAGAGAGCTGGGACGCGCGTCGCACAGTGCGTGTTGGCATTCCGCGCGTGCTCAACATGTATTCGACCGGACCGTTCGTGCGCACGTACTTCGAAGCGCTCGGTATTCCGAAACAGAATGTCGTCTTCAGTGACGAGACCACAGAAGAGATGTGGGTCGCAGGCGGCAAATATGGCTCGATCGACCCGTGTTATCCGAGCAAAGTCGCTCAAGCGCACATTCACAATTTGCTCTTCGAGCAGCACACGGCGAAGCGCCCCCTCAAGTACATCTTCTTTCCGATCCTCACTCACGTAGACAACTTCGTCGCCGACACGATGGACAACGCGTGTTGTCCGATCGTCGCAGGTGCGCCAGACGTGATGAAGGCGGCCTTCACCAAAGAGGTCGACTTCTTTGCAGAGCGCGGCATCGAATATGTCGACCCTGCGATCTCGTTCGTCGAGCCCGTGCTCATGGCACGTCGACTCTTCGACACGTGGGGTCCGCGACTGGGTGTCACAGAAGACGAAAACGATCACGCATGTCGCGAGGCCTGGAAGGCTCAGCACATGTGGGACAAAGACGTGCAGGACAAAGGCCGAGCGATCCTAGAGACCGTCGAAGCCGAAGACCGCGTCGCCATCTTGATGATCGGTCGGCCGTATCACTCGGATCCAGGCCTGAATCACGGCATTCCAGAAGAGTTCCAGATCTTGGGTTATCCGATCTTGTCGGTCCGCTCGATTCCCAAAGATCGCGAGTATCTCGATCGCTACTACAAAGAGGAACTCGAAAAAGGCATCATCAAGACGCCGCTCGAGCTCAATCACGTGTGGCCCGAGAACTACTCGGTCAACAGCGCGCAAAAGGTTTGGGCAGCAGCATTTGCAGCTCACCACCCGAATGTCGTCGTGCTCGATCTCTCGAGCTTCAAGTGCGGTCACGACGCGCCGACGTACGCGCTCATCGACTCGATCATCCAGACCAGCAAGACCCCGTATGCGGCCCTGCACGACATCGACGCGAACAAGCCGGGTGGCTCGATCAAGATTCGCGTGAGGACGTATGCCCACGCGCTCAAGCTTCACGAAGAGCGCCTGCAGGACTTCTCCAAGCGCAAGAACCAGCTCGAGTTCGCCCTCGATCGCAAACGCATCGAACTGCTCGAATTACGCAGCAAACAGCTCGCTGCGCGTCAACAGTCTGATCCGCAGATCATGAGCCAGCTCGAAGAGCTGCGCGCCAAAGTCGCTGCCTACGAAGCACCTAAGAACCCAGTCGAGCTCCCTAAGGGGATGGTCACACTCGGCAAGAAGAACAAAGACGGCGACGTGGTGCGCATCGCGCCTCGCCCCGTTGCTGCAGACACCACGTTCGCGATGGCCCAAGAAGGGGAGTGAATTCACCATGA
>JAYVXK010000545.1:0-5870 GCA_043785265.1 Myxococcales bacterium
CGGATGCTGCCGCAGCAGATCGTCGCCGGGCGCGTCGCGAGCGAGTACAGGAAATCGCTCGCCCGCGCCCGCGCCGCGCGCTCCTAGCGAGCGCGCGCTCGCTTGGCGAGAAGCCTTGCGATTCCATGGAGCTGCGCATTCACATCCCCAACGTTGCGACGCGCACGCGCGGGTCTCGGAGGCGCGCCTCCGCGGCCGCGGGAATGCCGCACGATGCCGCGAGGTTTGCGATCGGCAGCGCGTAGCACTACGTTGCGGCGGCTAAATGTTTACCTGGGCCCTCAAAAAAGTTCTGGGCACCTCGCACGAACGCGAGATCAAGCGCCTGCGGCCGCGCGTCGACGCGATCAACGCGCTCGAGCCGACCATCTCCAAAATGACCGACCAGGAGCTCCGCGCGAAGACGGCGGAGTTCAAGGAGAAGCTCGACAACGGCGCGACGCTCGACGACATCCTCCACGAGGCCTTCGCCGTATGCCGCGAGGGCGGCAAGCGCGCGCTGAAGATGCGGCACTACGACGTGCAGCTGATCGGCGGCATGGTCCTCAACAAGGGGATGATCGCCGAGATGCGCACCGGCGAGGGCAAGACGCTCGTCGCCACGCTCGCGTGCTACCTGAACGCGCTCGAAGGCAAGGGCGTCCACGTCGTCACCGTGAACGACTACCTCGCCCGCCGCGACTCCGAGTGGATGGGCAAGCTGTACGGCTTCCTCGGCATGAAGACGGGCGTCGTCGTCAACGCGCAGAACGAGCGCGAGAAGCGCGACGCGTACCTCTCCGACATCACGTACGGCCAGAACAACGAGTTCGGCTTCGACTACCTGCGCGACAACATGAAGTTCAGCGCGCTCGACTACCACCAGCGAGAGCTCCATTACGCGATCGTGGACGAGGTCGACTCGATCCTCATCGACGAGGCGCGCACGCCGCTCATCATCAGCGGCCAGCAAGAGGCGTCGAGCGCGAAATACCGCACGATCAACGAGGTCATCCCGCGCCTCCGTAAGGACGAGCACTACGTCGTCGACGAGAAGCAGCACTCCGTCAGCCTGACGGACGACGGCGTCGACCAGGCCCAGAAGCTGATGGGCATGTCGAACCTGTACGACCCCGTCAACCTCGAGTCGCTCCACATCTTGAACCAGTGCCTGCGCGCGCACTCGCTCTTCAAGCGCGACGTGAACTACCTCGTCACCGAGGACGGCAAGGTCCTCATCATCGACGAGTTCACCGGCCGCGTGCTCGCGGGTCGGCGCTGGTCGGACGGCCTGCACCAGGCGGTCGAGGCCAAAGAGAACGTGCGGATCCAAGAAGAGACCCGCACGATGGCGACGATCACGTTCCAGAACCTCTTCCGCCTCTACGGGAAGCTGTCGGGCATGACCGGAACGGCTGACACCGAGGCCGCGGAGTTCCACTCCACGTACAAGCTCGGCGTCGTCATCATCCCGACCAACCGCGACATCAAGCGCACCGACAACGAGGACCTCGTCTACAAGACCGAGCGCGAGAAGTTCACGGCGGTCGTGAGCGACATCCTCGAGCACCACGAGCGCGGCCAGCCGGTGCTCGTCGGCACCACCAGCGTCGAGAAGAGCAACGCGATCGCCAGCATCCTCAAGAAGCGCGGCGTCCCGCACGCCGTCTTGAACGCGAAGCAGCACGAGAAAGAGGCGTACGTCGTCGCGCAGGCCGGCCGCAAAGGCGCCATCACGGTGTCGACGAACATGGCCGGCCGCGGCACGGACATCATCCTCGGCGGCAACTCGGAGATGATCGCGAAGCTCGAGTTCCGCGAGCAGGGGCGCGATCCCGACGTCGAGGTCGAGGAGTTCCAGAAGCTCGTCGAGAAGTACGAGGCGCGCGGCAAGGCCGAGGGCGAGGACGTCAAGAAGCAAGGCGGCCTCCACATCGTCGGCACCGAGCGCCACGAGTCGCGCCGCATCGACAACCAGCTGCGCGGCCGCGCCGGCCGTCAGGGCGATCCCGGCTCGAGCCGCTTCTACTTGTCGCTCGAGGACGATCTCATGCGCATCTTCGCGGGCGACCGCGTGAAGGGGCTCATGGAGCGCATGGGCATGCCCGACGACGAGCCGATCGAGCACCCGTGGGTGACCAAGAGCATCGGCGACGCGCAGGGCAAGGTCGAGGCGCGCAACTTCGACATCCGCAAGAACCTGCTCGAATACGACGACGTGATGAGCGAGCAGCGAAAGACGGTCTACAAGATTCGTCAGCAGCTCCTCCTCGGCATCTACACCCCCGAGAAGCTCGGCGACGACGGCAAGCCCACCGGCAAGCCCCGGGACATCAAGCCGCTCGAGCGCCTCGAGGCGGACGTCAAGGACGCCATCCGCGACATGATCTTCCACTACGGCATGCCGCTCCCGACCGAGGGCGCGCCGGTGAAGAAGCCCGAGAAGGTCGAGGACGTCAAAGAGCTCTTCTCGATGGAGTCGCTCCGCGGCGACCTCTACCAGTTCTGGGGCTACCGCTTCGACTACAAGGAGAGCGAGGCGAAGAAGCCCAAGGCCGTCTACGACCGGCTGATGACCGAGATCCCGCTCTCGCTCACGATGCAGCGCGAGCGGATGCTCGACCTCATCGACGGCATCATCGGCGCGATGGTCGAGGAGTCCTGCCCGCACAACAAGCCCCCGGAGGACTGGGACTGGAAGGGCCTCCGCGAAGGCTTCTTCGAGCACTTCAACGCGAAGTACGACGGCGAGATCGAGCACATCCACGACCTCGATGAGGTCGCGCACCGCCTCTACTCGCAGGCGCACATAGTCGTCGAGACGCGCGAAAAGGAGATGGGGACGGAGCTATTTCTCCGCATCTTCCGCCACATCTACCTCGAAGAGATCGACCGCGCGTGGGTCGAGCACCTCACGAACATGGAGCACCTCCGCGACGGCATCGGACTGCGCGGCTACGGCCAGCGCGATCCAAAGCAAGAGTACAAAAAAGAGGGCTACGACATTTTCGTGACGATGATGGCCGCCTCGAGCAGCAACGTCTGTACGAAGGTGTTCCAGGTGCAAGTGCGCAAGCAAGCGGACATCGAGCAGATGGAGCGCGCCGACATGGCTCGGCACGAGCAGCAGCAACAACAGATGCACTTGCGCCACGGACAAGAAGAGCCGGGTGCGGACGAAGGCGAGCAACCTGCTGCGTCACGTCGCCCACCCGCGCGACAAGTTCAGCAGCCCGTACGTCGCGAAGCCCCTAAAATCAGCCGCAACGACTTGTGTCCGTGTGGCAGCGGATTGAAATTCAAGAAGTGCCACGGGGCTGCTTTGGACGACGAAGGCGGCAACGACGAAGCCACTCCGTAGCGGATCAAAAAAGCGGAAGGCCGCCATCTCGTGGACGTGAGTCGCCAAGACCGTGAGTCGCGAGGACCTCGAGCACGTTCGCGCTAGACCACGCTCGTTTCGCTTCCGCTCCGAAGTAACGACGGAAGGGCAAAAACTAGCTATCATTTCTCATCGTGCAAAAAGGGCTCAGAGTCGTGACTGGTGTCAGCGGAGGCACAGCGCTCTTGCTGTTCTTCTGCAACATCTACACGCCCGACCTCGTGCCTGCAGGTCCACCGCCTCCACCGCAAGGCCAAGGCATCGGTTGGTGGAGCGGCGCTGGATCGGCCAACTGCTTCAGCGCCAAGATGCCGACGCCTGCTGACCGACCCACTAGCGCCGACGCGAACGAAGACCCACCCATCTATCTCGCCATCCGCGAGCTGCGCATGGGCTCCCGCAATCCAGACGGCGTCGCCAACAGCAACGCATGGCAAAACCTCGGGATGGATCTGGACAACACGTGCACCTCTTCGCCGACGTGCGATACGCCCGACCCCATCGTGAGTTGCAAACCCAATGGCGCAGCCGTGCCGGTAGATGGCAATTACTGTCGCGACAATACGTTTGGCAAATTAGAAGGCTTCGCGTCGACGATCCCCGAAGTGGGCGGAAAATACGGTCTAAACGACGAGGCCTTCAACTGCGCGCTTTGCAGAGGCGATTACAACTTCATTATTCGGATTACCAAGTACAACGGCAAAGACACAGACGATCACATTCGCGTCGACTTCTATCCGTCGCCCGGTTTGATGGCTCCGCTGCCTTGGGATTGTTCGTCGCCCACCTGGCGCAATCATCCGTGCTTTACCGCAGACGCTCCATGGCTCGTGAGCGACACGGCAGTGACGGCTCCCAAGGGCGGCCCGGATTTGCCCGACGCGGTGCTGGCGGATAGCGACGCGTATGTAAAGAACGGCTACATCATCGTGCAACTACCAACCAACACTGTGTTCTGGTTCCCAGGGCGCCGTGCACTAGCGACCGCATTCCCGCTCAGGTTTTCGCAAGCGGTCGTCGCTGGGCGATTGAAGAAGGCGGGCGATGGAACGTGGACCATCGAGGATGGCACCATTGCTGGGCGCACGCGCAAGGACGACGTCATCGCCGGCTTCCGGTTGATTGGCTTCTGCGAGAGCGATCAAAACTACACGCTGATGCAGAATTTTCTGGGCGCCAGCTTGGATATTTTGTCCGATGGTCGCGTCGATCCCAGCACGACTTGCGACGCGATCTCCGTCGGCATCGGTTTTACGGCGGTTCAGAGCGTTGCCGGCAAGCTCTCGCATGTGGATCCGCTCGTCGAATGCGCGAGCACGCCGAGCGACGGCGGCAGCGACGCCAACCTCGACGGCGGCAAGGGTTGAGGTTTTTTTCTCCTCGCTGTCTGCGATGCGTGGCGGCCTTGAAGTTGCTCTCACAATTTGTGAAGCAACCACCAGAGGCCAACGAATGCACTGGCGACGCCGACGAGTCCAATCACCAAGAACACGGCCAACACAGTCCCAAGACTCGACGACCGCTGCGGAATGACGGTCGGAACCGAGCCTGGAGGCGGCGTCGCGATGCGTGGGGATGTTTGCGAGGCGCTCGCGTGCATCGTCTGCGCATACCCTTGCGACTGCGGACCGATCACGCCTGACGGCATCGTGAAGTGTGGCGACGATACTGCTGCCATCGTCGACTGCGCGTATCCACCTGTCGCGAGCACAGGTACCAGCGCCGCGAAGGCTTCACGCGCCGTTGGAAAACGCGCGCGCGGATCACGAGCTACGCAGCGCAGAAACCAGTCGTCGAAGCCAGCGGGCAATGCGCGACCTTTCTGTGCCGCACGCAGAGAGGGTTGATCGATCGGGTGGATCGAGATCTCTTGGAGCACCTCGGCGAGACTCGGATTGGCAGTGTCGATCGATCGCCAATAATTGAAGCCGGCGAGCATCGCGAACGCGATCAATCCAAGCGGCCACACATCGCTCGCGGGCGAGGCCTCGCCTTGCATTTGCTCGGGAGCAAGCCACAACGGAGTGCCGAGACCGCTCTTGGTGGTTGCGTGAGTGCCCTCGCGGACGATTTTTGCGACACCAAAATCGAGCACCTTGACGTCCCGTGTGACCCCCACACGCTGAGGTCGCGCCAGAAAAATGTTTTCTGGTTTGAGATCTCGATGCACGACATGCACGTCGTGTGCGGCACCCAGCGCATGACACAATTGCTCAAAAATTTGAGCTGTTTCTGCGGGTGTGAAGCTCGCTCGTCTGCGCATGGCTGCGTCGAGCGTCTCGCCTTCGAGCAGCTCCATCGCGAGCCACGGCATTGCAGACTCCGCGTCCACTCCTGCGCCAACGACCTCGACGATGTGCTGACTCGCGATGCGCGCGCCGATCTTTGCTTCTTGTTCGAACCGCGCTCGAAGAGACGGATCGGCCACGAGCTGCGGCAGCATCACCTTCAGCGCGCGACGCTTGGCGGTCGACAGTTGCTCGGCTTCGTACACTGCGCCCATCCCGCC
>JAYVXK010000546.1:0-5868 GCA_043785265.1 Myxococcales bacterium
GCTGATGACGAAGCGAATCGATGACGCGATCGATGCGAGGCCCACGGTCCCCGAGGTCGCCACCCACGATGAGTTCGTACACCGCGAGCGTGCGCAACGCGTGCGAGGTGGAGCGAATCAATTCGAGACCGCCATCGTCTGCTTGAAATGGAGAGAGCAAGGCATCCATGTACGAGGCCTCGCGGCTGAACGCAGGCGACATGAGGAGCTCGTCGAACAGCTTTGCGTACTCGGACGGAAAAACACGTTGGACGTGCCGCAGGCTGAAACGAGCCGCCAAAGCGCGTAGGAGTTCGAACTCGCACCCGAGCGCCATCCGCACGAACGCGTCGCGATCCTCGCGTGGCGCGATGACACGAACGAAGGTCTCGCGCGGGTAGTAGATCAAGTTCAAGAGGGTCGCGCGTTCGACGTCGTCCAGCCGCGACGAAAACATCTGCTCTACGAGAGGACGCAGACTGCCCGAGCCATTGCGCAAGATGTGCTCGAGTTTTCGGAACTCTCCGTGCACGTCGCTCACCACGTGCACCGTGCCGCGCGGCAAAGTCAGCACGGCGCGCAGATGCGCGATTTCGCCGAGAGCGGCCTCGATGGTGGGAAAGCGGTAGCTGAGCGCGCGCAACGTATGAATCGAAGTCGCTTGCATGGCAGCTAGAAGAAACGTTCCGCGAGCGCGCGGCAAGTCATGCGAAAAAACTCCGCCTTTTGATGAGGTGATATCGTCGTACGCCACATGAAACGAATTTTTGGCCCGGTCGTCATCACTGCAGGGCTAGTCGCGTGTCACAGCGGGCTCGTCAACCAAGACGCGGGAGCCGATGTCGCTGTCGTCGCCATCGCAGTCGACGCGAGTTCCGCGTTACCCCTGGTCCCTTGTCCGCGACCCCTCGCTGGCGGTGAAGGCGTGGGCTACTGCCGGAACTTCTGTCGCCGTTTCGCCAGTCGAAAATTCTCCAAGCATGCACGCCGCGTCGGGATTCCTGCCCGATTTGCATTCGGCACGTGCGGCAAGTTCGACGTGTTCGCTGAAATGAACGCAGCCGACAGTGGCGTCACCGAATACTTCGAGCCCGACGGCGGTGCGCTCGTGGGCGCGACCGACACGCTCACATCCAATTGCACGCAATATGGCACGGTCCCTTCGTGCACACCCGCTCTCAAGTGGGAGAAGGTTTCCGGAGGACCCACGGTGACCGGCGGCACGCCGCTGATTTTGGACGACGACGACGAAGACGCCGCGCCCCCACCGAAGAAGTGATGCGACCGCCACGCGTTTCTCTGTCTCGTCGCTCGGAGCACCCGACGACCAAGAACGCGCTATCGATCGCGCTCTCCGCGCGGCGCATGGCTGGGCTCCCAGTCCACGATCTCACCGTCTCCAATCCAACGACCGCGGACTTGTCGTACGATGTGCAGGCCGTCACGTCTGGGCTCTCGTCACCGCGTGCACTTGTTTACGATCCGGCTCCTTTCGGGCTGGATTCAGCCAGAAAAACGATCGCAGAACGCATGCATGTCGATCCGTCGCGCGTGGTTTGCACTGCGTCGACGAGCGAGGCGTATGCGTTTTTGTTCAAAGCTCTGTGCGATCCAGGCGATGAGGTGCTGGTGCCTGCGCCGAGCTATCCGTTGTTCGATCAGCTCGCGTCGATCGAAGGGGTGACGCTGAGACCCTACCGAGTCGCGTACGACGGAGCGTGGCACCTGGACACCTCGTCTCTTCGGACGACCGATCGCACGCGCGCCGTGCTCGCGGTGTCGCCCAACAATCCGACGGGCAATGTCCTCACGCGTGATGAGCTCGAGGCGCTCACGCGATTCAATGTGCCGGTCATTTGCGACGAAGTATTTGCACAATACACCTTTCGTGACGCAGCCGATGCAGTCACGTGCGCGGCAACCGAAGCCGGCGCGCATCTGGTGATCTCTCTTGGAGGCCTCTCCAAGCTCGTGGGGATGCCTCAGATGAAACTTGCGTGGATGCTCATTGGCGGGCCCGACGACCTCGCACAGCCGCTGCTCGATCGACTCGAGTGGATCGCCGATGCGTTCTTGTCTGTAGGCGCCCCCGTTCAGCACGCGTTGCCCAAGCTGCTCGAATCCGGAGTGGGCGATGCGATCGCAGCGCGTGTCACTGCAGGCTTGTCGATGTTGCGAGGCGTGCTCGAAATGACCTCTGCCACAGTGCTCGACGTGCAAGCTGGCTGGTATGCGATCGTTCAATTACCGAACACACGCACAGAAGAACAATGGGTCATGTCGCTGCTCGCGCGCGGCGTCTACGTTCACCCCGGCCACTTCTTCGACATGGAACAAGAACCGTTCATCGTCATCAGTCTGCTCACTCCCGAACGGGACCTCGCGGCAGGCGTGCAGGTGATCGCCGAGTCGCTCTAATAAACTAGACGCTTCAGTTCTGCGGGCAACGGTGACTCGACGTCGAATGGCGGGATCTCCGCAGAGCCGTGGAAGGTGATGCGCTCTGCGTGCAGCGCGTGCCGACCGAGGCTTTCGACGATCGGTCCGCCGTACAACCAATCGCCCACGAGCGGATGACCGATCGCCTCAAAATGCGCCCGGATTTGATGTCTCAGCGCGCGCGCGACCTTCACCCGTGCGAGCGCAAATTCGCCTTTGCGAGCGAGGACCTCATACGTCGTCGATGCTTGGCGTGGCGCGTAGCGCATGACGTCACGTGGATGCACGCATGCGTAGACGCGCCGTTGGTCCTTGGGATGATTGGTGATCGGAAACTCGATCGAGCCCGTGTCTGCCAAGCCCGCTTCGTGACAAATCAGCAGATAACTCTTCTCGATGCGATCGTCCTTGAGCGCGAAGCGGAGCGCCTCGAAGGCCTCTGCATTGCGCGCGACGATCACCAAACCAGAAGTGTCCGTGTCGAGTCGATGCACGATGCCTGGCTCGCGCGGGCCGTAGCCAATGCCTGCGAGTTCTGGAAAATGTCCCAGCAGCGCATTCGCAAGAGTGCCTGTTTCGCCTGGACGGAGAGGCGCGGTCGGCTCTTTCGCGGGCTTGTCGACCACGAGCAGTTGCGGAGTTTCGAGGCGCACGACCAAAGACGCAGTCGGCACGCCAACGCATGGCGCGTCGGGATCGGCGACTTCGCCGAGGTCGATCGCGATCACATCGCCCTTGTCGACGATCGCGCCTTTCGGCAACTTTCGGCCGTTGACGCGCACAGCGCCTTCGTCGATTGCTTTTTTGACACGTGCGCGAGACAGCCCTTCGGCAAGCTGGGCCGCGACCTTGTCGAGGCGAATGCCGGCCAGTGAATCCGGAACCGTGAACTCGCGCGTGGTGGTATTCGTCGTCACGTGCCGGTGATTCGCACGGATTCGTCTGCGGCGAAAGAGGAGAGGGCCAAAGACCCTGCCCAGCGCGTGATCGTTTCGACGTCCGCCGGATGCAAAAATGGAGCGACCTCGTCTATGGCGCCCGCCTTCGTGACATGCGCGCCGAGCCTGAGCGCCGCACTTCGCGCGACGGCCGCGAGCAGTGGATGAGGCGATGACGTGAGAGCGAGCAAGTCATCCGAGAGTTCGGTCGCGCCAAGCTCGCCTGCGATCACTGCAGCCAGCGGGCGTGGGTCGACACGGTTCGCAGAGCGATCGCGCAGCACCGATCGCAAGAGAGCGATCGTGGCGTTCGATGCGACGCGCGCCGATATTTTTCGATAACCGGCGGCTGGAAGCCCCAACCGTTGCGACGACGGTGCACTCTCGATCGACTCGAGCGCTGATGACAGAAGAGGCTCGAAATCAGGCTCCAGCGGGCCATCGCCTTCGCGCGTGCCGTCGAGATCGAGCGCCACGACATGCGCCTGCTCACGCGCATACGCCTCCATGTGCACAAGCACCGATTCGAGCGGCACCGCTCCGTGCGCGCGCGCTGCGAATCTCTCGCGAGGCGTGTCCACAGTCACATTCGAGAACAGCGTGGAGGGTGTGTGTTGGTCGCGTCCGTAGACCATCTCCAGATGGATGCGTTCGATGCCTGCCCAGCGGAGCACTCTCTCTGGTGTTGACCACACCGCGGGCGAGCCGCGGACGTGCCGTCGCTGATCGTCTGCGTCTTCTGCTTCGACGACGACGCCCCATGGAGTGAATCCGAGGCGCACACCACGCGCACCCCACCGGCGAATGGGCCCGCTCTTGGCGCGCATGCCGATCGCGGTGACCGCCGTCGCCATGACTCCCACGAACACCGCGCTGAGTGCGCTCGCGTGCCCGAGCAACGCCACTGCCGCCGTGGCGCCCCCCGTGAGCAGCGACCCGAGCACGCGAACTTCGCCCCGCGGCGCCGGTTCGAAACCGACATACCGAAAGTCTGGCCCAGGGGCTAGGCGCTCGAGCACGGTGACCTTCACAGCCTCATTCTGCCATGCCCGCATGGTCATGTCCTGAGGTAGGCTCGCGGCGTGACGATCAGCCCGAGCTTGCATATTCGCGGTGGCCAGTTGCTCGACCCCAAGCAAGGAGTGGACGGCGAGTTCGATGTGATCGTCATCGATGGTCGCATCGCTCGGATCGGCAAGGCCTTGGCCACGCCGACCAACGCGGCGGTCGTGGACGCCCGCGGAAAGATCATCGCACCAGGGTTCGTCGATCTGCACGCTCATCTTCGTGAGCCCGGTGAAGAAGGCAAAGAGACGATCGAGACCGGCTCGAACGCAGCGGCCGCGGGTGGGTTCACTGCGCTTTGCGCCATGCCCAACACACAGCCTCCCAACGACTGTCGCGCCATCACCATGCTCATTCGCACCCGCGCACGAGAAGTGGGCGGCGTGCATGTGTTTCCCATCGGTGCCATCTCGCGAGGTCTCGCGGGCGAGACACTCAGTGACATCGGCGAGCTGAAAGAAGCTGGTGTCGTCGCGCTCAGTGACGATGGCCGCTGCGTGATGAACGCGCGCCTGATGCGCCGCGCACTCGAGTACGGACGCACCTTCGACCTTCCCATCGTGCAGCACGCAGAAGACACGAACCTCACGCACGGCGGCGTGATGAACGAAGGTCCCAACTCCACGCGCGCTGGTTTGCCCGGACAGCCCGCAGAGGCCGAAGAAGTCATCGTCGCGCGCGACTTGATCTTGGTCGAGATGACTGGCGCCCGATATCACGTGGCCCATGCATCGACCGCGCGCACCGTGGAGATGGTTCGGGCTGCCAAAGCGCGCAACCTTCCTGTCACGTGCGAGGTCACGCCTCACCATCTGGTGCTCACTGACGACGCCTGCCTGACCTACGACACATCGACCAAGATGTATCCGCCGCTTCGCACGCGAGCCGACATCGACGCGCTCAAGCGCGGACTCGCCGACGGCACCATCGACGCCATCGCCACCGACCACGCGCCACACTCGCCCAATCAAAAGAACGTGGAGTTCGATTGTGCGGCGTTTGGAATCATCGGACTCGAGACTGCGCTGCCCATCGCGCTCTCGCTTGTGAAGGAAGGGGTCATCACACTCGCACGCGCGATCGAACTGCTCACCAGCGGTCCCGCGCGCACTTTGAAGTTGCCCGGCGGGACCATCCCCGAGGGCGCGTATGCCGATCTCGTGGTGATTGATCCTGCACGCGAGTGGGTGGTCGATCGCGAATCGATCGTGAGCAAGAGCAAGAACACGCCTTTTTCGGGGATGACGATGCGAGGCCGCGCCATCTTCACGACCGTGAGTGGCAAAGTGCTGTTCGATCTCGACGGAGTGATGCCGTGAGTCAGTTGAAGCAGGACTTGCTGGGCATCGAGCCTCTCACCAAAGAAGAGATCCTCGCTATCGTCGACCGAGCCGATGCGCTCTACGCAAAAGACAACGCGAAGAGCAACGTCATGAACGGCAAGACG
>JAYVXK010000547.1:0-5866 GCA_043785265.1 Myxococcales bacterium
TACCCACGTAGTGAGAACGATCCATCTGGGCACTTCGTGCGAACACAAGCGCGACAGTTGATGATGGCGGGCCATGAGGTCGTAGTTTTCGCGCCCGACGGTCGCTCGATGCACGATGGCGTAGACGTGATCGGTTCGCGGAGCTTCAAAGCGTTCGGCTGGCCTGGTGCGATGATGCGTTTGCGTGCGCGTCCCTACAGGATCGCGGGTGCCGCGTTTTGGATGGCCCACGCGCGCGAGGCATTGCGTCACGCCGGTCCATTCGATCGTGTCGTCGCGCATTGGGCGGTTCCTTCGGCGTGGCCTATTGCGGAACGACAGCCTGAGGTCGAAGTGGTCTCCCACGGCGGGGACGTGCGCATGTTGCTCTCACTGCCCTCGAGCGTTCGCGATCGCATTGTGCTCTCGATTTCTCAGCGGGCAACCGAGTGGCGCTTCGTGTCCGAAGAATTGCGCGTCAGGCTTCTCGGGCGATTGCCCGGCAGGCTCGCTAGTGCGATTGACGCATTATCGATTATCGGACCCTGTGCCATCGACATTCCTGACGTGAGCGCGCGTGCACGCGAACTCCGCGGTGGACGTCGAACACCGATCGTGTGCAGTGTGAGTCGACTCGTCAAAACCAAGCGCGTGGATCTGGTGATCGCACATGCGGGACGAATGGGCCTGCCTTTGGTGGTCATCGGCGGCGGCCCAGAGCGCGAAAGGCTCGAGAAAATCGCGGTCGAGCATGGCGTCGATGCGCGATTTTTGGGGACGCTTCCGCGCGATGAGGCGCTCGCGTGGATCGCCGCGAGTGACGCCCTGCTGTTCGCCTCTGAGGCAGAAGGTTGCTCCACCGTCATACGCGAGGCCGAAGCCCTCGGCGTGCGCGTGGAACGCGTCGCTTAGCGAATCAGTTTAGCCCATTGCCAATTAGAAGCTTGCACCAAACGAGAGTCCGCTCGCAGTCTTGGGTCCCCCAGGCGCGAACCATGCGCGCGCCGGCGTCGACTTCGGCGAAGCGATGAACAAGATCACTGCGGCGCCTAGGGCTGCAATGCCAACCCCAACGGTGACGTCCGAAATCCACGCCATCGTCTTCGCTTGCTCGTTGAGGTCAACACCGCGCTGCGTGCATTGGTTGTTGGGACACTCATTGTCGCTTGCTGAGCGGCGCGCCATCGCAAGAACGCCGGTCACCGATCCGGCAAGAATCGAGACGATTCCTACACCGCCTATCGCGAACGCCACTGGACGATACGAGGCGCGCGGGGCCGGTCCTTCCGGCACGACGATGTCAGCGACTGGGGCGTCTTTGAGTGGCTCCACGTTCGCAGAGACCTGCATGCCATCCTCGGGTACGCGCACCTTGGTCTTCCACGTCAGTTTGCCTTTCGCCTCCACGGTCAACTCGTGCTCGCCTTTGTCGATGGGTGTCGGCACTCCCCATGCGGCTTGTCGTAATGGCGTTTGATCGAGTCTGACTTCCAAACCCACGAGACTGCCAACTTCAGGTGGCACGACGACCACTACTTTGGAGACGCGATCACCGATCGCCGCGATGCGTGAGCGCGCGGTCGCCTCGCGATCGGCGCGTCCGTCCTTGATCGCTTGGCTGAGCGACTCGTTGTACGCGATCCACGCCGAAGCAATTTTGCCCTCTTTTTCGCGGCAAAAACCGATGTTTTGTAGTGTGCCGCCCGCAGGGTCGAGTCGCTGACTCTCTGCGAGCTTGGGACACGCGTTTGCGTAGTCGCCCTTGTCCATGAAAGTGACAGCTTGGTCGAAAAGAGTTTGCGCCAACGCGGAGTCAGCCGCCGACGGACCATCTGCTCGCGAAACATTCGCATACGCGAGCGCCACGATGGCGGCGCCCGTTGCGAGAGTCCTACTTCCGATCACGAGCGATTCCAGAGCTGACTACCGACGGCGCGGCCGACGCAGAAGGCACGCTCGACGGGTGAGTCGGTCGCGAGATGGGTCTGACGACGGTCGGGTGAGTCACGCTGACGATGGCCGAGGACGTCGACGGAGCGTCGGGTTTTGGCGGCGCGATGTTGCTCGCGACGACGACAGTGTTCGCGGTCGAGGCCTCTGCGGTCGATGGAGGGTTGACGGTCGGCGACGGCGCCATTGCGGCTGCTTTGAGCGGTGGATCGCGCCGCACGCGCAGAATGACAGCTCCGCCGACGCTCGCGGTCACCATCAAACCGACCGCGGCGATCATCCACGCGCGCGACTTCTTTGGCGGTTGTGTCGCGAATGCGTCTGTTCCGGCATCAACAGGTCCGAGAGTCTCTGCGCCCAGCAACACCTTGCGTGAAGATATCGCCGACGGAATCGGTCGTGACGGATTCGTCTTGCCGAGCAGAAGCCGTTGAATGCGCTCCACGCGCGAACGTGCGTCTGGGACGAACGGTTCGAGGTCGCTCGCGAGCTCCGCGACATTCGCGTATCGCCCATCTGGCCGTTTTGCGAGGCATTTGGCGATCACGTCATCGAGTCCGGGTGGCGTGTTCGTCAGGTATGCGGAGAGCGTGGCTGGTTGTTGTGTCGCGATCGCGACCGCGAGGCCGGCCATGCTCTCGGCCTCGAAGGGCAGTCTGCCCGTGAGCAACTCGAACAGCACGATGCCGAGCGACCAGATGTCGCTGCGCTCATCGACACGCGTCGCGCTCTGCATCTGCTCGGGAGACATGTAGAGCGGCGATCCGAACACGGCATCCGTCGTGGTCACGGTTCCCTCTGCGCGCATGTCTGCGGAGCTGGCCTTCGACACGCCAAAATCCAGGACTTTGATGATCGTCGACCCGTCATCACGCGACGTACGGAAGATGTTACCGGGCTTGAGGTCGCGGTGAACGAGGCGCGCGGCGTGCGCGGCTGCGAGCCCTTCGAGCGCTTGCAGCACGAAGTCGACCGCGATGGGCGCAGGCAACGGACCTTCTTGGTCGAGCACGCTCGCGAGATCCGCACCGTCCAAGAACTCCATCACCATGAACGGAGCGCCGCCATCGAGCATGCCGACGTCGCTCACCTTCACGACGTGCTCGGACCGCAGCAGAGCCGACGCTTTTGCCTCCGTGAGAAAACGTGCGACCGATTGGGCTGCATCGCCGCTTTGGTGATGCAAGACCTTGATCGCAACTCGCTGACCAAGCTGGATGTGTTTTGCTGCGACCACGACGCCCATGCCGCCGCGTGCGATCACTCGCTCAACCCGATATCGGCCCGCGAGCACTTCGCCTTCCGCGACTTCAGGAAAATCGGGAGTCTCAGGCACGATTCTCACAGGGTACGGGGCCTGGTTGGCAACGGCAACTCCGACGCATGCCGCGACTCCTTGCCACAGGCGAGGGTTCACTGAGCGGATGAATCCTGCATGAAAAGTGCGCTACCATGCCCCCACGATGCGCTTGCGCCCTTGGATGTTCTTATTGAGCGGGGCGGCGCTGGTGGTGGGTGCTGCATGCCAGGTCATCGCAGGCATCGATGATCGACGTTTGTATGTTGCGACCTCAGAGGCAGGAGCCGACTCGTCGGTGGATGGGGGCAACTGCCGCGGCCTGAACGTCCCATCGGCTCCAGATTTATCGACGTCGAATCCAGCGGACGCGATCGAAGTCGTTACCGCGCTGTCGACACTCGACCTTGGTTTGGATGGCGGCAAGGCTGCGTTCGGCTTCAATCTCGATCGGGCGTGCACGTGTCCGGAGAGCGATACTTGTCAGCGACCCATTGGATCGAACGGCAAGAAGCTCCCACCCGCATGCGATGATCCGAACGGCGTCGACAACGCAGGACGCCCCTTGTTTGGGCTGTTCTCGTCATTTGTGAATCAGAAAGTCCTGAACGACGCGATCGCCGCGGGACTCGCGAGCGTCTTCTTGCGCGTCCAACACTATAACGGCCTACCTGACGATGCAGTCGTGGAGGTCTCGGTTTACGCGTCGTTGGGTTTCGCAGGCTATCCAGACGCGGGCCCAAAGTTCGACGGCACTGATGTGTGGGTGGTCGATCAAGGCTCGACCGAGAACGGCAATCTTGCGACCCCACACTACAAGGCGAACGAAGCCTATGTGCGGGACGGCACACTCGTCGCGTCGCTCAAGTTTCCGATCGTGCTGGGTGGCGGAATCATCCAGCCAGTCACAGTCGAACTCGAGAGCGGCAAGATCGTGGCGAAGCTCGATGTTTCAAACGGCCAAGTCACTCGCATTCATGGGCAATTGGCCGGACGCTGGCAGGTGTCGAAGTTGCTCACGAGCCTACAAAACGTCCCGGATCCGTTCGACAAGACGCAACGCCTCTGCGGCACTGATTCCATCTATTTGGCCCTGAAACCGCGCGTGTGCGAATCGGTCGATATCGCAAGCGATCCCACCAACGACGGTACGGGCATCTGCGACGCTGTGTCGTTGGGGTTCGGATTCGACGCGATCCCGGCAGTGTTTGGTCAAGTCAAACCCCAGCCCCCGCCGACCAATCCATGCGGCCCTGGGTATGCCGCTACTTGTCCTTAGCTGTTCTGCTTGCGCGAGAACGCGGGGACGTCCCAATCTTGATCGAGCGTGGGGAAGCTCTGTGCGCGCTCGCGAATCGGCAAACGAGGTTGTGCAGCCGCGCGTGCCTCTTGTGCATGTGCAGCGCGACGGGTCGACATCGCGGGAGGAGCCGAGTCGCGCTCGGCGGCAGCCGGCAACCGTGACGATGACGGCGGAGCAAACGCGCGGAGCTGTTGTTGCGACGGAACCGTCTGCGGCACGAGTGACTGGCGAACAGCCATTTCACGGGCTTCTGCGCGTTCTGCGGAGTCGAAGCCCGTCGCGATGACAGTGACCTTCACGTTCTCGCCAAGCGTCTCGTCGATGCTCGCGCCGAAGATGATGTTCGCGTCCTCGTGCGCTTGCTCTTGGACCAAACTAGCGGCCTCTTGGATCTCTTTCATCTTGAGGTCCGAACCGCCGACGATGTTGATGAGCACGCCCGTGGCGCCTTCGACCGAGATGTCGTCGAGCAAAGGCGATGTGATGGCCATCTCTGCGGCGACGCGCGCGCGCGACTGACCCTTGGCGATGCCGGTGCCCATGAGCGCGCGACCCATGTTGTTCATGACGGTCTTCACGTCGGCAAAGTCGACATTGACGATGCCATTTTGGGTGATCAGATCGCTGATGCCTTTGACTGCTTGATAGAGCACTTCATCGGCTTTGCGACAGGCGTCGATGAACGTGAGATCGTCGTCGCCCAAGAGCAGAAGTTTCTGGTTTGGAATCGTGATGAGCGTATCCACGTGCTCTGCAAGCTGAGCGAGTCCGATCTCGGCGCGGCGAGCGCGTTGTCGACCTTCGAACAAGAACGGCTTGGTCACAACCCCGACGCAGAGTGCTCCTTCTTCGCGGGCCAACTGCGCGATGACAGGCGCGGCGCCTGTGCCCGTCCCGCCGCCCATGCCCGCAGTGACGAAGACCATGTCCGCGCCGCTGATGAGTTCTTTAATGCGTTGAACGTCCTCGAGGGCTGCTTTTCGGCCCTTTTCGGGATCGGCGCCTGCGCCAAGTCCACGTGTGACGTTCGAGCCAATCGATAGCTTGGTGGGCGCAGCGTTCGCGTTGAGCGCTTGCGCATCCGTGTTCACCACGATGAACTCCACGCCTTCGAGGCCGAAGTTGATCATGGTGTTGACGGCATTGCCGCCCGATCCACCGCAACCAATGACCTTGATGCGCGCCTGATACTCTTGAGTCTCGTCTGCGAACTCGATGCTGAAGCTCATGATGTCCTCCCGGGACAGCGACGCTCAATGCGCCACTCAAATGGACCTTTTGGGCCCTTCAAAGGATCGAAATCGGAGCGCCTCTCTCCTCAATCGATCAAGAAACAA
>JAYVXK010000548.1:0-1715 GCA_043785265.1 Myxococcales bacterium
GGAGTGATGATTTGGGAGCTGTGCGCTGCGCGTCGTTTCTTGACGGGCGATACGCAAAAGCATCTCGAAGACGGCGCCAACGGCAAGCTCGTGCTGCCCGCCATCGCCAAAGAACTCGGGGCGCCACCGCTCTTGGACGACATTCTCGCGAAACTCACCAAAAGCGATCCAGACGATCGCTACACGAACGCGTCACTCGCGGTCGCTGATCTCGGTCGGGTGCTGGCAGAGGCGCCGCCGCAGAAAAATGGGACCCGCAGCGTTCGCGGGCGTGTCGCAACCTTGATGACGACGCTATGGCCGCGTGAACCCGGTCGCTCGCGTGCCGAGTTCGCAAAGGCGCTGAAGGATGCGCGCGCGCTTCGCAAGCAAGACGAACACACGCCGAACTCGTCGGTTGCCGAGAGAGTCGCCGAGCACATGCACGAAGAGGGCGGCATACTCGCTGGCACCTCGTACCGACTGATCAAGAAGATTGGTGAGGGCGCGAGCGGCACCGTGTGGGAAGCCGAGCACACCGAACTCGGCCGCAAGCTCGCGATCAAAGTGCTCACGCCCGAGCACACGTCTGCGACCGACGCGATCGACCGCTTTCGCAAAGAGGCGCGCTTGGTGGCCGGGCTGTCGCACGAGAATCTCGTTCATCTGTCCGACTTCGGCAAAGCTCAAGATGGCCGCGTCTTTCTCGCCATGGATTTACTCGATGGCAAGACGCTCGACAGTGTCCTCGAGGAGCGACAAGTCTCGTGGAGGCACGCCGCGGAGTTGGCGATACAAGCGACGCGAGCGCTCGAAGCAGCACACGCTGCGGGTCTTGTGCATCGTGATCTCAAGCCAGCGAATTTGTTTTTGACGAAGACGGGCACGCTCAAGTTGCTCGACTTTGGCGTGGCGATGGCACTCAGCGATACGCCATCGACAGAGAACAAGCAGAAGGGCTTCGCGATCTTCGGCACGCCGGAATACATGGCGCCGGAGCAAGTCGCAGGAGAAGCGGTCGACGCGCGTTGCGATGTGTACGCGCTTGGTTGCGTGCTCTACGAGTTGCTCACCGGAGAGCGGCCTTTCGAGGGCAAAAGCAGCGTCGTCGTGCTTGGCAAGCAACTACGAGAGATGGCCGAACCTCCGCGGTCCCGCGCACCAAAGCGTGACATTCCCGAGGCTCTCGAGCGTGTCGTGATGCGCGCACTCGAGAAGAAACCGGAAGATCGTTTTGCTTCGGCGAGCGCGATGCGCCGAGAGCTCGAGAGCGCAATCGTGGAGCAGCAGATCGCTGTCGTCGTGAAGAAAAAGTCGTCTTCGTGGGCGGGCCGCGCCATCGCGGTGGCTGCAGCCGCTTGCACGATCGCGCTTGTCTCCAAAGCGTGCATCGCGCGTGCCCCAGCGACTGACTCGATCGCAGAGGTCAGTGATCCGTCGCCAGAGATCGCGGCAGATGTCGACCCGGAGTCGACATTCGCGACGACGAACGCGCTCCCTCCCGCCACCACAAAAGAGCCTGATTTGGCGGCTCCAATGAGCACGGCGACGGCAGCTGTCGTCGCCGACAAACCCGCTGCACGATCGAAGCTCGACAGCGCGCGTGCCGAGGCCAAGGCGCATCCGTCGGATGCACGAGCGCTCAAGACGTGGGCGCAAGTTGCGTATCGCGCAGGTCAGTTTCGCGAAGCTCGACGGGCAGCAGATGCTTGGGCGCTGCACGAGTCGACACCCGA
>JAYVXK010000549.1:0-5861 GCA_043785265.1 Myxococcales bacterium
CAGACTCGAGTCGACTCGCAGAACGATCACGCCGCGATCTCTCTTTCGGCTGACTCGCGTTGCATCATGACGACACTCTCGCACGCTCTCGCGCGTCGTGCGAAGAGCGCAGTCAGACGCGCGTCGCAGCAATCACGACGTGCGGATAGGGCAGGACGTCAGGCACGCGGACGATGCGAACCTTGAAACCGAGCTCGTCGAGCATTTCGCCCCAGGCATGATGATGCCTGTAGGCGAGAGGTTCGTTCCAACCGACCATCACGCGATCGAGCAACTCAGTGAACACGAGTCCGTAATGCGGCTCGGTGGTGATGTCCTTGATGAGCAGTGTGCCGCCCGGCACGAGTAAGTCGCGCAGACGCTCGAGCACTGCGCGTTGGTCGGCCGCGGGGATGTGGTGCATCACGTCGAGGACATAGGCACCGTCGAACGGACCTTCGAGCGCGGCGTCGCGCACATCCCCAGCGATGAAGCGGTGGCCGAGACCAAGCTTGCTGGAGACGTGTCGCGCGAGTTCGATACGTCGCGCATCGGGATCGATCCCCACGATGTGACGGCGAGGCTGCGTTTGGCCGAAATACGCAGCGAAGAGTCCGAAGCCGCAACCCACGTCGAGGATGCGGCCCGAGTCCGGAAGCAAGAGATCCATCACGCTCAAGAGCTTCGGTCGCAAGATCGAGAAACGGATCTTCGCGTACGTGCGCTCGAAAAACGGCAACGTTCTCGCGATGCGCGCGACAGCTTCGCTCCCGAATACCTCGGAGGCTTCGAAGGTCGAGTGCGCGGCGATGCTGGCGCGAGCGCGACGTTCGCGCGGAGGGGAAGAAGTCATGTTCACGAGCCTCGCGCACCGTAGGCAAAGGCCAAGATCCGCGCAAGCACTGCCATCTCACACTCCGAAGATCTGCGCTATCGTCTCGCCCGTGCGAAACCTCTCTCTGATTTGGCTGCTCGCGGTGGTCGTCTCGACGGCGACGGGTTGTGGCGGATGCGGCAAAAACAAGCCGAACGATCGCACCAAGGTCGCTGTCTCGATTTTTCCCATCTACGATCTCGTTCGACAAGTCGCCGGACCAGACGCTGACGTCGAGCTGCTCTTGCCGCCGGGACATAGCGAGCACACGTTCGACCCGACACCAAAAGACGTAGAGGAGGTCGCCGCGTGCAAGCTCGCCGTCATGGTGGGTGTCGGTCTCGACCCATGGATGGAAAAACTCGTAAAAGACGCCGCACCGACCGCCCGCGTGCTCAAACTTGGCGACAGGGTTCCCACGCTCACGGTCAAAGACGATCCGATTGGCGACGAAGCGGCGCACAGGACGATTCCTGAAGACGACCATGATCACGACAAAGGCACGACCGATCCGCACGTGTGGATGGATCCCGCGCGCGCTCGCGTCATGGCAAAAGCAATCGGCGATGAACTTGGACGGGTCGATGTCGCGCACGCCAACGAATACCGGCAACGCGCGACCGATCTCGACGGCCGACTCGACAAACTCGACAAAGAGATCGAGCAGCGAACTGCAGCCTGGAAAACCAAAGGCTTCATCACCTTTCACGGCTCGTTCAATTACTTTGCTGATCGCTACAAGCTGCAAATCATCGCAGTGATCGAGCCGTATCCAGGGTCGACTCCAACGGGTGAGTACATTCAAGAAGTGCTCAAGGTCGTCGCCGAAAAAAAAGTGCCTGCGCTCTTCAGCGAACCGCAACTCGATCCTCGTCCAGCAAAGACGATCGCGGATGCGGCTAAAATACCGCTTGGAACACTCGACCCTGTTGGCGGCACTGAAGGCACCGACACCTACGAGAAGTTGATTCGCTTCAACGTGGACGCGCTCGAAAAGTATTTGAAGTAATGCCCAAGCCCTCCGACCCGCCCACGTCGTCCATCGCGAGCCGCCGTTACAGCGGGCTTCACTACGGCACGTTGCCGCCAGCAGATGCGCCGCGCGTGCTCGAAGTGCGCGAAGTGAGTGTGCGCTTCGGCAAAAAGACCGTTCTCGAAGACGTGTCGTTTCACGTGCCGGTTGGTGAGTTTCTTTGTTTGTGCGGACCGAACGGAGCAGGCAAGTCGACTCTGCTCAAAGTGATCCTCGGCCTCTTGCAACCAGACGCGGGCGCGATCTTGGTTCGCGGTGAGGATCCGATTCGCGGGAGGCGAATGATTGGTTACGTCCCCCAGCGGAAGAGTTTCGACCGCGATTTCCCGGCCACGCCGCTCGAGGTCGTTGTGGCAAATTTGCGCGGCACTTGGCCCATGCGAATCACCGACGTGGAACGCGCGCTCGCCATGGACGTGCTCAAGCGCACGGGCGCCGCCAAACTCGCGAAGTCTCAAATGCGAGACTTATCGGGTGGAGAAACACAACGCGTCTTCATCGCCCGCGCGCTCGTCACCAAACCCGAATTGATCATTTTGGATGAGCCCACCGCAGGCGTGGACGTGGGTGGACGCGCAGCCATCGTCGATCTCATGGCTGAAATCAGCGCGTCTGAGACGATCGCGGCGGTCTTGGTCACTCACAACTTGCAAGCGATCGCGCGATGCGCCGAGCGGGTCATTTATCTCGACAAGAGTGTTCGTGCGTGGGGACTCTGGAGCGAGCTGTCTCGCGAAGAAGAACTGAAAGCCATCCAAGTCGGCGACCACCCGACCATGCCACTGGACGGCGACTGACTCACAAAGTCGCGGTTCCTTTTTGTGCGGGCAACATCGCACCATGGCGCCACGGTGCGGCATGGCGGCGTGGTCGACACCAGGTGGTGGCCAAATCGCTTGGATGCTAGCCTGAGGGGCGATTCGTTCTTAATATCGCGTAGAGATCTGGACGGCGCGTCTCCGGCTTGAGCCGGCGCGTGGTCACCACGAGCAGGAGCCTTCTTCAGTATGTCCCGCGACAGCCACAGAACTGCAATCCCGGCCGGCCTGATGGTCGTGCTTTGGGGCAGTGTTGCGGCTTGGGTCCACTTCGGGATCGGCGCGACAGGCTACGAAGTTGCGCTCACGCATGACGATCACAAAGCGATCTCCGAGTTGTCCGACAAGGTTCGTGATCGCGTTAGGTCGAGCGAGCAAACCTTCGACGTGGCGGGTGGTGATGGTTTGTCTCCAGTCGCGTCGATCGAGCCCAGTCCGCCACCGCCGATACCGACGACGCCACCCACCGTAAAAAAGCCGGAAATCAAGCCGCCGCAGCCCAAGCCGCTCGTGGCCAAACCGGACCCGCCGAAGGTCGACAAGAAAGTCGTCGTGGCGGTGAAGCCGAATCCCAATCCACCTGAAGTTCATCCCACGCCGCCACCGCCCGACAAGCGCATCGCGGTGCGACAGCACGTCAAACCCAATCAAGCGGAGAACGACAACGCGCACTTCGTTGGCGACGAAGCGAATCATGTCGACGAAGAGCAAATCGCGACGATCACTTCGCATGATCGCGACGACGAAAACCCCACGCCTGCGGGCAATCATCAGAACAGCGACAAGCGCGCGGGCGACAGCGAAAACGGCAAGATCGCCGAGAGCGACGAGCACAAGGGAGACAAGAATCGCGCGCCTGGAGAGCACGGCACCGAGTTCGACGTCCAGCCTGATCCCATGCCGACGCATCCGATGGGGCCAACCCCGGTGCCCGGGCCGATTGCTGCCGTCATTCCGCGTTCGGGTGGTGATGGTCGCCCAGCGGCGACGATGCCCGCGCCGGTCACGCAAGCGGATCCCGCAGGAGCAGCGGCGCCGGCGGCTCCTGAGGTGACGCAATCACCTCAAGGCAATTGGACCTTCAGTCTGGCCAATCCCAATGCGGGTACAGGTGACAGCGCGAGTGGCGGACCTGGCTCGGCGAGTCGCATTCTCCAGCAACCAGGCGATCAACAGCGCGCGTTCGGATTGGGCGGAAATCCCGGGCCTGGACGCGTCAACATCAACCTCACTCAGCAAGGCGTGATCGCTGCGGTGGGCCAAGATCAATTGCGGCGCGAGCGAGAAGCCGATGGTGAGCGTCGCAAGAGCGAGCACCGTGGTTCGTGGCAGGCATCGAACTTCGAGCGTTGGCGCAGCGCGATCGAGAACTACGTGTCGAGCGTCAAGCCAGGCAACCAGACGGCGCTCAACACGGCAGCCGTACCGTTCGCGACATACATCAACGGCATCCACAATCGCATTCACCCCATTTTTGCAGACACATTCTTGGCGTCACTCGACGGTCTGCCGGCAACCAATGTCCTCAGTGACTTGAAGCTGATGACACGCTTGGAGATCGTTCTCTCGAAGGACGGGCACATCATCAAGATGGGCATCGACAAGACGAGCGGAGTGACTGCGTTCGACATTGCGGCTCTCGACAGCGTGCAGCGCGCGTCGCCGTTCGGTCCTGCGCCAACTGCCATCGTGTCGCCGGATGGTCAGGTCTACCTGCATTGGGAGTTCCACCGCGACGAAGTGTTTGCCTGCTCCACGATGAACGCCCGCCCCTACATCCTGAATGTGCCTGCAGGCGCACCTCCAACCGATCCGATCCCCACGACTCCTACGCCGCAACCAGGCAACAACAATCAGGAGCGCGGGGGCACGGGCACCGGAGACACGCGTGAAGGATTGCTCGCCATGCCTCGCGCGGACTCTCACAGCTGAACCACCAACACGCGTCGCAAATCGAGTAGTGTCGCGCCCGCGTTGATGACAGTCCCTGCCCCCAGCTCGCGCTCCCCAGAGTCGTATCAGCGTCTCGCTTCACCTGTTCTGCGCAGCGCGTGGCTCTTGCGGTCAGCGGCCTTGCTCGCGATCGCAGCGAGTGTGCTTGGAGTGATCGTGGTGCCTGGCGTGCGTGGTCACGCGTCTGACCCTGTGGTGATCGCGTGGGAGCGGGTAGCCTCGATCACGAGCATCGCGGCAGCCGTGCTTTTGGCGGGCTTGGTGGTGGTCGGCTCGTTCGATCTCTGGCAAGCGACGCGCATTGGATCAGGCGCGCGCGCATCGATGCTTTTCCTCGCGTCTGTGGTCTTTGGCATCACGCTCGCGGCGTCGATCGCTCGACTGCCTGCGATCGCGAGCGTGCCCATGATGGTCGCGAGCGGCGCACTCACTCTCTTGAGCGCCCAAGTTGGTTTGCGCGCACCGCACACGCGAGCGCTCTCGATCGTGTTGGCGACGATGGGCGCGGCCTCGATCATGCGATTGTTTGCATGGGAGTTGGCGAGTGCAGGAGCGGATCGTCCGTCGGTCTTCACCGCGGGCCGTGTTTTTGCGACGATCGCGATCGCTCTTGTTGGACTCTCTCAGATGGCTTGCGCGGCGTGGATGGGATCGCGTGGGCGAGGCATGGGACAAGTGACGACCGTCGCTGCGTTGCTGGCGGCATTTGCGCTCGTGTGGGGCGCAGCCAAAGGCGCATCGGCACTCGCACCCACGTGGCAAGCCGTGCTTCATGCTTCGCTTCAAGATCAACCTTCGCCGCAGGCGTTTGGTGTCGCCGCGCTCCCGGCGTTTCTCACGCTCGCATCCATGACTCTCGCTTTTGGGAGCTTGCTCGTGAGAGGTCAGGTCGCGGTGATCACATGCACGCTCTCGCTTGGCATGATCGGGCGAGGCGCTCTCGACGTGCCCATGTGCGCGCTCGCGACCGCGGCTGCTGCCGTGTGGCTTGCGTTGGCTGCGAGCGACGAACGGGCCATGTGGAAGGATCTCGTGATCGCCAAACAAGAAAAAGACGCCGCCACCTAAGCTGAGTAGGTCTCGATCACGCTGGGAACACGAAGTGGAAGAACTCGGCGCGCGTCGAGACTCCGCACTTTTGATAGATCCGAGTGATGTGCTGGCGAATCGTTTTGTCGCTGTTGTTTTCTAGACGCGCGATCTC
>JAYVXK010000550.1:0-1712 GCA_043785265.1 Myxococcales bacterium
AGGGCTGGGGGCGGTTGAGCCAGGCTGCGGAGGAGATGCGGAGACATTGCATGTGATGGTGATCGTCGACGTGTGGTTTTTGAAGTCCACAACCAATGCGTCGAGACCAGGCACTTTTGCCTTCAAGTCAGCCGGTGCTTCGGCCACGAAGCGCTCTAATTCTGCGGTGGCTTCTGGATACTGATTCAGCGCGCCGTACGCGCGTGCCCGATTGTAGATGAACACCGGATCGTGCGTGAGATCGAACGCAGCCGAATATTTTTTGAGAGCGTCGGCGTACTGAATGTCATCCATCGCCTTGTCGGCTTCAGCTTTGAGCTTCTTGGCTTGCTCTTTCGCCTCTGGAGTTTGGGCGAGGGCGAGTGTGGGTCCGAGCACGAGTGATGTCATCGTGATCGAGAGCGCAAAACACGCCGCGCGCGAGTACCGATCCAACCGGCTACGAGCAGAAGTCATGGGCGCATCATAGGTGGATTGGAGCCGACGTCGATGACGTCGTGGGATTGGTGGTCGGCGGCTTTACAATGGCGGAAGCTTTGGGCGTCGGAGTCGTTCGAACCGGCGCCGCGCTCGAGACCGGACGTTTGACTGAAGCGGTTGCCGAAGCCGTTGGCGAAGAGGGAGACACCGAAACGGTCGTGGACGCTGACGCGATCGGGGCCTGAAAACTCGCCACCGGAGCGATGGTCCCTGGTCTTGGTGTGTCGTGCCTGACGAGCACAGCGACTCCACCAACACCAAGCGCAACGGCACCGAAGGCCGCAACGAGTACGACCATGAGGGTTCGGTTCTTCGTTTTGGTGGTGCTCGATCGCGTAGTCCAACCAGGCGTCGTCACGTTGGCGTTGGGAACGTTGGCGTTGGGACGTGCGTGCTTGGCACTCGGCTCGCTCGGCGCGGCGATCGTGCGAGCACTCACCATTTCTTCGCGACCCGCATTCGAGAGGCTTGGCCGGGAGAGCGACGGAGCCAGAGCGCTGAGAGTCGTCGACATGCGCACATGCCCACTGCCAAACGGCGCAATGGCTGCCGCGAGGGATTGTACGTCTGCGTAACGTTCCGACGTTTTCTTGGCGAGCGCACCCAAGATCACTTGCTCGAGTTCGCGCGGAACATCGGGCCGAAACGAAGACATCGGCGGCGGTTGATCGATGCAGATCGCCGCTGCGGCCGCTGCAGTGCTCCCCTCGAACGGAGTTTTCCCCGCCAAAAGTTCGTACAAGATGATCCCGAGCGACCAGATGTCCGTACGCGAATCGACGTGTTTCGCGCTGCGGATCTGCTCGGGGGACATGTACAGCGGCGTGCCCACGGTGGTTTGCGTCGCCGTGACGCGTGTCTCTTTGTCGTTTTCGATTTTCGAAATTCCAAAGTCGAGCACCTTGACGATGGGCCGATCACCGCCGCACAAAAACAAATTCGATGGCTTCAAGTCTCGATGAATGATGCCGGCAGCGTGTGCCTCTGCCATCGCGTTGCATGCTTGCAACACGTAGTCGACAGACTCGGCGATGGGCAGCTGCAAGCGCGCCTCGAGCACCGCGGACAGATCGTTGCCGTCGAGGAACTCCATCACCATGAACGGAATCCCGGTCTGCGACACATCGACATCCAACACGCGGGCAGCGTTTTCGCTGCGAAGCTGACCCGCTGCCCGCGCCTCGCGCTCGAAACGCGACACGACGTCTTCGATCTCCAAGACCTCCGGCAAC
>JAYVXK010000551.1:0-1712 GCA_043785265.1 Myxococcales bacterium
GATGGAGTACTGGCCGCACGGACTCACCGCAGGCCTATTTTTGAGCCTGATCGGGTGGATCGGTGTGATCGCCTTCTTCGTGCGCGATCGCAAACGCCGCCAGGCACTCGCGCGACAAGACGCGATCGTCAGGACCGAGCAGGAGCCAACAAGCTCGGTGGCGCCGCAAAGTCCGCCGGACGATCCGAAAGACCCCGCTTGACGAGCTCACGCCAATACTTGGTGCCACTGACGACTGCGTACGCGTCGATCAACTGCGATCGTGAGCGCGCGCTCTCCATGGCGCCGACCGCAGCGCGCACCAGCGGCATGACCATCGGCAACCGATAGCGCGGGATGCCGAGACCATCGGCCATCGAGTCTCCCATGAGAGAGCGACTGATGGTGCGCGTGATCGGCGCGACGCGTTCGGCGAAGCGTTTTTCGCTCTGCGTCGTGGCGGCGGTCTGCCCGACATCCAGCAGCGCGCGTGTGAGCTTGCGCGAGTCTTCGTCTGGTTCGGCTTGAGTGGCGAGAATCAATTGGCCCAGGCTCCATGCTTCGTCTTCCGTCGATGGGAGCAGCTCGAGGTCTACGCCGATCAACCAACCCGCGTATTTCCAAAGCTGGACGTACGCGTCGGCTTCTTTTTTTTCGATGCGAAAGCCGAGCTTGCGCAGACCGTCGAGCACCGTGACCGAGAAGAGCATCGTCGTGGCGACCATGTCGTGTTGATTGATCGGTTCGCCCCAAGCGCGCGCATCCCACTTGCCAGATGCCCACAAGAGCCGGCGCACTTGCGCGTGCATCAGACGAACTTTGATCGTGATCGCGAAGCCATCTGCGTTGCGATGAAGCCCGCCAGGCATCGCCACGGCCTGCACGAATCGCCCTGTTTCACCGAGGCGCCGTGGTGCTTGCTGGGTCAAGCGTCCAGACAAAGCGAGCGGTTTGTTTCCGCCGGGCGACGCGTATCCGTAAGGCAAACTCATGATGCCGAGCACGAGTCCGCCAAAGTATCCCGCGCGCAAAAGCACCTCTCCGCCCTTGTCGAGCACGCGCCAGTCGACCCAAGGCGGCACGCGGTCGACTGACTCCATGAGACGCGCGATCGCAGGATGAGCGTCGGGCACTGCGCGAATGCCCTGCGCGATGGCGGCATCGACCTGCTTCCAACCTTGTCCTTGCGGTAGCTCTTTGATCGCACTCACCACGTCGTCCGCGAGTGGATCGGTGCGCATCAAGTAGGGCGCCAAACGATCGACCCGATCGCCATGAGAACCGCGCGCACGCGACGCGAGATAGCGGGACGGGATTTCGGTCACGTGCGACTCACCCACAGCTCGGCAGAGCGCACGGGCTCGACTTGATGGCCGTGCCGTCTAGACCATCGTTGGTGGCGCCAGCCCCTTTTCCTTTGGGGCCGGGCGTGCCGACTTTGATGTTGGATTGCGTGAGAGAGTCCACGTCGGGTTGAGATCCTTTGTAGAGAAGTCCTACCGAAGGTCCACCCGCGCCTCCACCTCCAGCGCTGCCATTGCCGCCGGATCCGCCTTTGCCACCCGTGCAAGCGCCCGAGATGTTCGACAGGCCGCCTGCGCCGCTGTCGCCCTGACCGCCTTGGCCACCAACGCCCGCGCCGCCTGCTCCGCCCGCTTTGGTCTCAATCGAGCAATCGCGAATCGTCAGATTGCTGCTGCCGACAGCGAGGATGCCAAAACTTCCGCCTCCTC
>JAYVXK010000552.1:0-1710 GCA_043785265.1 Myxococcales bacterium
AATGTCGCTCTTGCTGCCGTCCTTCCACAGGATCGACGCGCAGCCTTCGGGAGAGATGACGCTGTAGGTGCCGTACTCTTGAACATGCACGCGGTTGGCGACACCGAGCGC
Organism: Myxococcales bacterium; assembly: GCA_043785265.1. Taxonomy (GTDB): domain Bacteria; phylum Myxococcota_A; class Polyangia; order Polyangiales; family Polyangiaceae; genus JANYHY01. The sequence continues at coordinate 112 of JAYVXK010000552.1, forward strand.
GAGCGCGCCGCCTGATCCCCCTTCACCGATGATGGTGGCGATGATGGGCACACGCGCCCGAGACATCGCGGCGAGACATGCGCCGATGGCCTCGCTCTGGCCGCGCTCTTCGGCGCCGATGCCGGGATACGCGCCTTGTGTGTCGATGAACGTGAGGATCGGAAACCCGAATCGATCCGCCATCTCGTACAGTCGCGTGGCCTTGCGGTTGCCCTCGGGCTGAGCCTGGCCGAAGTTGCGCGTCACTTTTTCTTTGGTGCTGCGGCCTTTTTGGTGGCCCACCACGACGACCGTTCTCCCGCGAAAACGAGCCACTCCACCGACTATCGCGGGATCATCACCAAAGCGCCGATCGCCATGCAGCTCGGTGAAGTCAGTCGTGACGTGTTCGATGTAGTCGAGCGTGTAGGGGCGCGCGGGATGCCGACACAGCTGCACTTTTTGCCACGGTGAGAGACTCGAGAAGAGTTCGCGTGCGAGGCGCGCAGTTTTGTCTTCGAGTCGGGCGAGTTCGTCTTCCAAGGACGTGTCTTCGTTTGCGAGTGCACGCAACTCGCGCACGCGACCGATCAGATCGACAAGGGGTTTCTCGAACGGAAGTACGAACGCAGCCATCTGTCCTCAGCGCGCGAAGCTAGCACAAGCCGCTCGCCGCGTTTGTCGTCCGTGGTCAGGCTACGCAGATCCCGTAGCTCGGCAAGATGTGGTGGATCACGTCGAACCTATGCTGCTGGAGCGCATCGTGAAACCGCTTCCAGTCGCTGGACAAGAACGAGGGTGCGTATTGGTGCACGTCGTTGTCCTTGTCGCCGAGCGCGAGTTGCTTCCACGATTCAGGCCCGCTCTCGGCGTAGCCAATTTTTTCGGGGCCAAAACTGAAGACACCCTTCTCGATGTAGCCGAGCCACTGTTTGTGTCGAACCTCCGCATCGGGATCATGCAAGCCCGTGAGCAGCTCGCCAAAGCGTGATCGATCTTCCGCGCGCAAGCCGGGCACGTCCGCATCGGGATTTCCGACGATGAAGCGCTGCATGGTGCGGCACATCGCGTCCGCGGCTTCGATGTAGTCCTTGGGGTTGTTTCGCGAGATGCGTTGCCCCAGTCCATTCGTGTAAGACCACACCAAGTACGGCCGATCGGGCTGTCCGAGCACGGCTCCATGACCCAACGGCAACGCGCGCGAGATGAAAAAATTCTCGAGCTTCGCGAGCAGTGTTTGGTCTGGGTGACCGTCGGGTCCCGCCAGATCGGTCGCGTGATTGAGGAGGTGACTGACACCCGCAAAACCTTGATGCGCCCATGTGTCCGCGTACACATGCATGGTGATGCCGAGTCGATGGAGGGCATACGGTGCACTCCGCTGCGAGATGCACGCCCGCAGAACGTCTCGCGCGACATGACTGTCGGGTCTGCACACGAGCTTTTGAATGAACGAGCCGTCTGGATCTTGACCCGCAGGAAGCCCGCCATTTCCCGGGAGAAAATGAAAGGGGACCCACACGAGGTGGCTCGCGAGCGCTTCGAAGTTTCGATAGTCGAGCATCTTGTGGGCGCTCGAGATGCGCTGATACATCGCGCCGTTGTCGAACTCGACGGTGC
>JAYVXK010000553.1:0-1709 GCA_043785265.1 Myxococcales bacterium
CATCGCCAATGTGATGCACATGCTCACGCTCGTGAAGGGGCTCGCCAGCGGATACAACCGCGACCAACAGGAAGATCGAGCCGCGCTCCTCTCGTCTCCGGTGGTCACACTGGGAGCGCTCGACGCCATCACACGCGCGCTGCCTTATGTGCAGTTCGATCGCGAAGCGTGCGCGCGGTCGGTGAGCGATGGCTTTACGCAGGCGACCGATCTCGCAGAAGCACTCGTCAAAAAAGGTGTGCCGTTTCGTGAGGCGTATCAAGCGGTGGGCGCGCTCGTCGCCCTGGCGCAAGACGCGAAGAAGTCTCTACGAGCGATGACCGTTGCAGAAGCCTGCGCCGTTCATCCGATGTTCGACGACGCGACTCTCTCGGTGCTCGACCCCGCCCGGGCGGTGGCCGCAAAAGAGAGCGCGGGAGGGACAGGATCACGATCGATCGCGCAGCAACACGCGACGCTCCTCGCGCGCATCGACGAACTCGACGCCCGCGCGCGCGACATCCCGACACTTGCCCAGCTCATCGATCGCATCGAGAAAGAAGCCCTTTCATGACACGGCACTTCCTATCTCTTCGCGATCTTTCTCTCGCCGAAGCGCGCTCCGTGCTGTCTGTCGCCAAGACCATGAAGCACGAACCGAAAGGCGCACGACTGACGGCGTTGGCTGGCAAGTCGGTCGCCATCGTCATGGAGAAGGCTTCGACCAGGACGCGTGTCTCGTTCGAGGTCGGCGTTGCCCAGCTTGGAGCGCACCCGGTCGTGCTCACGACGCAAGGTTCGCAACTCGCGCGCGGCGAACCGATCGGAGACACTGCGCGTGTGCTCTCGCGTTACTGCGATGCCATCGTGTTTCGCACGTTCGAGACTGCGCGACTCGAAGGGATGGCGAAGTTTGCCAGTGTGCCGGTCGTCAATGCGCTCAGTGATGACGGTCATCCAGTCCAGGTTTTGTGTGACGTCTTCACGATCGAAGAAGCGCTGAAGTCCGCCATCGACAACATGCGCGTTGCATGGATCGGCGATGGGTCCAGCAACATGGCGCGCAGCTTCGTGCAGGCTGCGGAGCTCTTTGGTTTTCATCTGAGCGTCGGGTCTCCGGCGGGGTACTTCCCACCCGAAAAAGAGTGCGCGCATGCGATCGCAACTGGATGTGCATCCTTCACCAGTGATCCAAACGAAGCGGTGCTTGGAGCCGACGCCGTGAACACGGATGTGTGGACGAGCATGGGACAAGAAGCCGACAACGCCAAGCGAGTGAAAGACTTCCAAGGCTGGACACTGACCGAAGACATGATGTCGCTCGCCAAGCCTGGGGCGATCGTTTTGCATTGTCTGCCAGCCCACCGCGGCGAAGAGATCACAGACGCGCTCATCGAAGGCCCGCGTTCTCGCGTCTGGGATCAGGCAGAAAACAGGCTCCACGTGCAAAAGGCGCTGCTCACGTTCTTGATGGGCTCCTCTGGGTGACAGCTTGACTCTCACCGCGGGCGGCTTATTAGCTCACAATCCATGATAGCCACCGCGAAGATCGTGACCTTGCTCGAGCAAGGCTTGCCAGGCGCCCGTGTGGAGGTCGAAGACCTCACGGGGACGAGTGATCACTTCCGCGCGACGATCGTGGCGGCGCAGTTTTCCGGCAAGAGTCGCATCGAGCGACATCAGATGGTCTACGGCGTGCTGCAAGAAGAGATGAAAGGCGCGATCCACGC
>JAYVXK010000554.1:0-1709 GCA_043785265.1 Myxococcales bacterium
TCTTGCGGCACACGCAGCGCAAGACGTGAAGTCGTTCCACGAAGAGCGTCGCAGTCAGCGCATGTCGATCCTCATCAACATCCTCACGTTCGGCTTCGGCCCACTCGGGGCGTCCTCGACGATCGCCGCGCTCCTGGTGCCCGACGCGAGCCATCACATCGAGCGCGCTGCGGCGCTCGTCGCGATCCTTGCCTCGATCTGGATCACCCTTGCGGTGGTGTGGCGTCGCGCTAGCCGCCGAACGGGCGTGGAGTAGGCTGCGCCGATGAACTGTTCGCGCGGTCTCGCGTTTTGCGGCACCTTCCTGTTGCTCGTCCATTGCGGCGTGCCTCGAACGCCGGCACGTGCGGTCGTCCCCCAGCCGCCAATGTGGCATTCCACTGCCGCCGACGGGACGCCAGCGGGGCGACTGCGTGCACAGTGGGAAGAATCCATCCACCAAACCATGGAACCCTACGACGCACTCATGAGCGGTCGCGCACTCGCGTACCGAGGATTCGCCTCGATCGCTGGCAAGCAGCATGGGCCCATGTACGGCGTCGTTCGCGTCGACGTCGTGGACGGAACACGTTTTCGAAGAGTAAGACTCGAAGGCAAGAACGTATCGCTCGAGATGGTGCCGGCGACGTCACGACAGCCAAGCGTGTTCGTGTTTTGGTCGCTCATTCATGGTGGCGAGCATCAGATCACATGCGACGACTGCATCGCGGCGGATGCGCCCGAGATCGACTTCAGTCCGCTCATGACATTCTCGCCCCGCAACATGACGCTCGATCTGGTGCCTCCTCAGGGCGAGGTCGTGCATGGGCACATCATCGCTGGAGTCGAACTCCAACAAATCGATCAACATACGATCGACGTGTCGCTCGCGAAGACGCTGTGGCCTGTTCTCGCACGCGCCAAGGCGGAAGGCGACCAACTCGTGTTGGAAGACACGAGTGAAGTCTGGGTGAATGTGCCGAAGCCGTCGACCGTCGACGCAGCGCATTCGATGTGTGAGATCTACCCCGCAGCGCCCGCAGCGATCGTGATCGATTCGCAGCATCTCGCGTCCTGGCAGATCCGCTTTCCTTCCCAGCCACCCCGTCGCGTCTGCTGCGAAAGAGAAGCTGAGCACGGGCCGAGCCGCTCGCAGTATTCACCGAATGACTGCGTGGACGTTCCGTAGTTCAGCGACCCGACAGAAGCGCGCCCAAGCGATGCTCCACATCGGCGAGCAGACTCTTCGACTTTGCGATCCCGATCGCGAGCAACAGCTTGCGAAAGTTCGTTTCGACACTGCCGCCTGCTGCCGGCGAAACCTTAGGCTCACGCCCGCGCGCTTGTGTCGCGCTCTTGCCGTTCTTCTTGTTGGCTTCGGATCGGATCACATAGACGTGCTTGGTCGACAACGAAAACCCCGCCGCTTTGGCTTTGGCGACCACGTCCTTCGCTGGCATCGAATGAGGAAGCGAACGCACGAAGGCGGCCTTCGTGACCTTAGGCCCCTTCGCCCTCGACGTGACCTTAGCTGCAGCGGACTTAGTCTTCTTTCGGGGCATCGCTAACCTTTGCCACACTCCCTAGGGGGTATGTCAAGCCAGACGGAAACCTTAGATCGGCCGACGCACAAGCAACGCTGCCAGCTAATTGCTGGGTTCTGTGCTCTTGACTGGTGCCGTGATGTTCGGAAAGAACAGACGCACGTTTGTGCCTTCGCCAACAGCGGA
>JAYVXK010000555.1:0-5835 GCA_043785265.1 Myxococcales bacterium
TGTGGCAAGCGCGTATGCGAAACGTTTCGCCACGAGCACGCGAAGCAACACAGCGCTCGCAAGGATGAGAGCGGGTGTGAGGGCCATCGGACTCGTCGCCACCGCGAGCGCACATGCCGCATTGGCTAGCCACACATTGCGTGCATGATGCACTGATTGAATCGCGAAATTCGTGGCAGAAAGCACCAATGCGGTCGCGAAGAGATCGACGCGGGTGGTTTGCATCGAGAGCGCCATGGCGGGGAGCCACCACAGCCACAGACCCCACGCGGCGCCAGTGGTTGAATCACCCGATGAGTGACGCGAGAGAGTCGCCATGGCCAACACCAGCGGCGCGACCGCGAGAACACTTGGCATGTCGATGAATCGGTGATCCGTCATGAGTGTGACCCACGCCATGATGAGCTCGCCCAGCTGCGGTCTCGCATCGAGCAGCTCCATCGAACGCGGGCCTACGGCGCCACCCAGTCCGTGCGCTTGAATGGCGAAACCCACGAGAGCTTCATGCACTTCGGATCCTCGCAAAGGAGGCAAAATCACGGCTTGAAACAGCATCGACAGCGCGAGCAAGAAACCGACTGGGAGCAAAAACAACAGCAAGCTGCGATCACGCGCGGCGAGCGAGAGAGCACGCAAGGGGAGCACGATCCAATCGAGCGCTCCTCGAAGCGATGCAGTGACGACGGCGCGGGAAGGTCTGCGCCACGCGAATGCTGCAATCGCGATCGCCGTCACCAAAAGTGAAGTGCTCGCAGCACCCATCCGATGCGCGAGGCCAAGCGTGTAGAGCGCAACCCCGAATATCGAGCACGTCACCACAAACGTCCCGAGCAGAGCGTCTGCTCGAGAAAGCGAGTCCGCGGGCCATCGCACCACGCGCGCCGCCGCGACGCTCACGAGGGCAAAAATCAAGGCGATCGCGGCGAGCCCCATGGCGGAGAGCAGAGGCGAGTCCGTTTACCCTACTGCACTTTGACGTCGATCTTCGGCGCGCTCACTTCGCGGTCAGCGCCTTCGAAGATTCCCACGAGCGGGCTCACCACACGCAAAGTGTACTTGCCATTGCCGAGCGGACCCGCCGCCACGCGTGGATAACCTTGCTCAGGAGGAGTGCCTTTGACTTTCTCAGGCGCCCATCGCGTTTTCTTGGCGTCCCACCCGACAGTCAGCCGTGCAACGCCATTGGTGACGATCGTCACGCGCGCAGTCGATACGGTCGCAGCTGCCGGAGAGTCTTTGCGCGCTGGCTCCTTGCCTGGTGGCATGTCGGCGCGATGACCTTTGGCGTCATACGCTTCGACTACGAAGCGCGGGAGGGGGTCGATCGAAAAATCGAGCGGCAGCGGGTCTTTGCCTTTGTTGGTGAACGTGACGATCAAGTCGACGTGTCCACCCGGAGAAACGGTCGACGAAGACGCAGTCACTTTCACGTCGAGGACAGTCTTGAGATCGCGCGGCTTTGCGTCTGCCTTGGGGTTCGGCGTCTCGCACGCGCTTTGTGAGAGCGCGTTCATCAGGTCAATCTCGAAGCCCGTGCACACGTCAGGTTTCTTTTCGGGCTCCGTCGCTCCCGCATCTGCGTCGGTCGTCGGTGCAGTCGCGGTGGTGTCGTCGGTCCCGGCAGAATTCTCTGGCTTCGGTACGTCGGCTGTTGGTGTGCCTCCGCCGCAATTCGCGACAAGCCACGCGATCGCAAAAAGCGGAAGGCCCGCAGCTGCACGCTTCGCGATCATTTCATGCACGTTTCCCAAGCAGCCTTGTTTTTGGCCGACATGGCGCAGGTGTACTGCTTTTTCGTGGTCTCTTGCTGACACTGCCCCAACATCGGATTGAAGACCGGATTGTTGTCCAAGTCAGCTTGCGCGATCGGAGGCTGGTGGTTCTCTCGTTGAATGAAGTCCGCCAGCTTTTTGATCACCTTCTTGCACTCGGACTCTCCGAGCGGACCCTTCTTGGGGGTGGTGTCGCCACCAGCATCGACTGTGGTCTCGAGCGGTTGTGGACCCGTCCCTGACCTGCCGCCCGTGTCCACGTTGGTGACTGGGGGCGTGTCGTTGTTCGAGGGATCGTCGTTCGCCGATGGCGTGCCTTCGTTGATGGGCACTTCCGCGACCACAGGTGGCTTCTGCCCGGAGCCGCACGCGAAGACGCCTGCGACCGCCCAAATGGCCATCACGGTGAAAACGGTTCTCGATCTAGGGCGCCAAACGGCCATCGGTCGTCGCATGACCACGGGAGAGTAACGGCACTCGCGGCCCATGTACACCATTGGCGATCCGGCGAGAATTTGGGCGCTCCCGTCAGTGAAAGCACGCTTCCCATTCGTTGGGACTCGGCGCGCTCATCCCGCAGGCGAGTTCCGCGGTGTCCACTTCGCGCATGCATTGGTCCACGCGAAAGCCGTAAGCAGGCTGCGTTCGTTTCTCGGCCTTCTTGATTTCACGCACCGTTTGGCGAGCAGCTTCAGGCGCGGAAATGACCTCGGAGTCGTCGCCGATTTTCATGTCGACGTACCGATCGATGACACGCTCACAGTCCTGCGCTGTCGGCCGCGCGCAGGCCGAGAGGACGAGGAGCAAACCCAGAGCGCGTCGCATCGAGCCAGCGAATAGCATGATGGCGCGCGCGCAGCAGCGCCGCGATTCCGTCGTGCGCACAGCCACTCTTGCATGGCAGCGCAAAACCATTGATCCTCATGCATCATGGCTCGAAAGCTGAACTTCAACGCTGGTCCCGCCACACTCCCGCTGCCTGCGCTCGAACGCGCGCGCGACGAACTACTCGACTTCGCCGGGTCTGGCATGAGCGTGATGGAGCACAGTCACCGCGGCAAAGAATACGAAGCCGTGCACGCCGAAGCGATCGCGCTCTTGCGTGAGCTGCTCGCTGTGCCGAGCGACATGGATGTGTTGTTTCTTCAAGGTGGAGCCTCGCAACAATTCGCGACCATCCCGATGAACTTCCTCCCAAGCGGCGGAAGCGCTGACTACGTCGTGACGGGTGTGTGGGCAGAGAAGGCAGTCGCCGAAGCCAAGACCGTGGCAGTGCTCTACGGATCCAAGGCGCGCGTGGCCGCGACGACCGGCACGGGCGACGGCAAAGAAAAACAATACGCACGCATCCCCACGCAAGCCGAAATCCAGCCAGATTCAGCCGCCGCTTACCTGCATTTTACAACCAATGAGACCATTCACGGTGTTCAGTTTGGATCGCCTGTGGGCGCGTCGCTTCCTGACTTCGGCAAGGCTCCACTCGTTTGCGACATGTCGAGCGACTTCATGTGGAGGCCGATGGATCTCGCGCCTTTCGATTTCGTGTACGCAGGCGCTCAGAAAAACATCGGGCCGAGCGGACTCGTCGTCGTCCTCGCAAAAAAATCGTTCATCGAGAAGGGTCGCAAGGACATCCCGAAGATTTTTCAGTATCGCGTGCACGCCGAGAACAACTCGCTCTACAACACGCCACCGACGTTCGCGATTTACCTCGTCCGCAATGTGCTGGCGTGGGTCAAAAGCGAGGGCGGTCTGGTGGCGATCGAGAAGCGCAATCGCGTCAAAGGGAACCATATTTATGGCGCGATCGACGCTCATGCAGGCTTTTATCGCGCCCCCGTCGAGCGTGGCAGTCGCTCGCTCATGAATGTCGTCTTCCGACTGCCGACCGAAGCACTCGAAGACCAGTTCGTCTCCGAGGCGAAGAAGCAAGACATGGTCGGCCTCAAGGGCCACCGCTCCGTTGGCGGAATCCGCGTGTCTCTCTACAACGCAGTGCCGCCCGAGTGGACGAAGACACTCGCCGACTTCATGAACGACTTCGTAAAGAAAAACGGCTGAAAATAGCGGCCGTTTGCGTCGCCCGAGCGACTACTTCTTTGCTTTTGCCTTCAGTGTCGCGAGTCCCTTGGCCAGCCCGACAGCAACTTCTGCTGCGACCGCCTCACCACGCGCCCACTGATCGGCTTTGAGCAGACTCGTCTGCGCCGCTTTCGCGAGCTTGGTGCGCCGACCGCGTGCGAGCGCTGCAAAGGCTGCTTGCTCTTCGTTGGGGATCAAACGCCTGCCGGGTTGAAGATGACCTCTCATGGCGGACGCGTTTACTCGCAAAGGTCCTCGCTGGCAACTCAGCTCATGGAAATAGGTTGAGCGCGCAGTCTCCGCTTGGCTTGACGCTGACGTGATTGGCGGCGGGATTGACGCCGTCGAACACGATGTCGGCGTGCAAAGTGATGGAGCCCTTGACGCCTTGATTGCCACCCAATGCCTGCATCAAACCTCCGAGTTGTTGACCAATGGGGCCAAAGGCTTGAGCGGCGAAGGCGGTCGTTACGTCGGCGCACGAAGTGATCGTGCTCTCGAAGACGAGATCGGCTCGAGTCTTGAGAGGCACGATGGTGCCCATCAGAGTGCCTGAAAACACGCCGATCAGCGCGATCTGCGAGTTGAACTTGAGTCCGTCATGCGGGTCCCCGTCGAGCCCGCCCGAGACAGTAAGCGGCATCGTGTGACCCTTTGCGATGGGGACCGCGTCGCTCTTGAGACTCACGGTGCCGATCGCATGCGTCAACGTTTTCTCCTCGAAGTGAATGGCAACATCCAGCGTGGGAGGCGAATCGAGAGAGACGAGTGAGAGCGCTTGCGGGGGAATCCCAAGCTCGGTCGTGTTGGCGTGAGCGACCGTCACGTCCCACGACAAAAGATGATTGGGCGCGATGTTGAGTTTGAGCCCACTCATGATCGACGCACCTGGGTGAAGATCGAGCGTGAAGTGATCGCCGAGCTCGTCGCGAGATGCGCTCACGCTCCACGGCCCCAAGGTCAGCGTGCCTTTGCTGAAATGCAATCCATCGCAAGCGATCGTGACGTCCTCGCCAAACTTTCGCCCTGGTTTTTGCGGCAAATCTAGGGTGACGCGATCACACCCCGTGCGCGTGTTGTCGCCGAAAGGCTCCTTCCACGACAACTTGCCGACCACCGACACATGGGGTGGCGCGCCTGCGGTCGGATCTGCAGACGACGAGTTCGCTGCAACTTGGGTCGCGTGCGTTTGCACCGTGGCAGCATCGCCGACCAGATCGAGACTCACTCCTTCGAGCGCGACGTCTTTGACGTCCAGCCATGCGTGGCCCACACGCACGCCACTCGCGGTCGCCCGAAGCTCGGGCAGCGCTTTCATCGCGACGCTGACGTCGCTCAACACGATCTCGTTCATGCCGACGTCGATCGCGCCGATCTGCAGGTCGACCCCGCGCGCAGCCGCTTCGGCCACGAGCCTTCGTGTCACGAAACCAGGCAAAAGTAGCCACCCCGCGACCAGAGCCGCCAAAAGAAGCACTAGCACCATGGGGAAGACCTTCTTGGCTCGGCTCATACGATTGCCATGAGTCTGCATGCACTCACCATCGGAGGCAACGGGTGTAGGCTCTTCGCCTCAGATGACTGCGATCACCATCGAGCAATCTGTGGAACTCGTCTCGCCCGTCGCGAAGGTCTGGCCGCTCATCATCGACACCGATCGGATGAACCGCCTGCTCGGACTTGGAGAGGTGAAGTACGTGCCGATCGCAGAAGGCACCAAGAGCGCAGCGCGCTATCTCGCGGAGACGACCATCGGAGGCCTCCGCGTCGTCTACGAAGAACAGCCCTTCGAGTGGACATTCGAAAAAGAGTTTGGCGTCTATCGACGATGCACCGTCGGACCGCTCGCGTTCATCGCGCTTCGACGGACGTTGGCTCCCACCGAAGCAGGCGGCACGCGCCTCACGCTGCAATTCCAAACAGAAGCGCGCAACATCGCGCTCTATCCGTTTGCGTGGCTGGGAGCGCGCTCTGCCGTCAA
>JAYVXK010000556.1:0-43256 GCA_043785265.1 Myxococcales bacterium
TTCGACAAGGTGCTCGCCAAGGTCGACGCCGCTATCAAGGCAGCCGCGTGAACCCGCAGAGTGGGTACTTTCTTCTGGGGAGCTGTACTTAGGGCAGTCGTGAGGGCCGGCAATGCTGCAGTACCAGGCTGTGTCACACCAGACCAAACCAGTTGCATCGCAGCACTCCCAACGCTGGTTACTAGTAGGGGGTCCATTCGCGATCTCTTGTGGACCCATTGGCAAACAGACGGACCCATCGAACTCACAATGCCGAGAGTCTCCGTTCAATCCCACGGGGGAGCCATCGTATACGTTGCAATACTCAGCGGACGGCGGAAGCGCCCGATCTGCGCCACCACCACCATCACCAACAGATCCATCGCCCGCGACAGGGAGAACTTCCCCGCCGCAGGCACTGAGCAGACAGACCAGAAGCCACGCGCTACTTCGTGTAGAGCGAGTTGAAGGCACCTGGAGGTACGGGATTGCTCGATAGGACGTTTTGACCATTGCTATACCCAGCTCCAATTGCGAATCGAATGGCCCCATCCTCCAAAGTCTTCGCGTTAGAGCCAAAAGAGCAAGCAAGGTGCAGTTGCAGAGAGTTCAATGTCGTAAGTGACTATGGCTCTAAGAGACGAGGAGACGTGCAACGGTTGCGCGACGAAGACGTCGCGAACCTCGACAAGTCCGCCCGGAATGCTGTCGTACGGTGGAGTCACGCGCAGCTTCGGCGCTCGCCCCCGCACATGCACAATGCCCGCTGCGCGCGATTTCCGTCAAAGAAAACGTCGTGCGCTCACCATTTGTTGCGCAATGGGCACATTGATCGGGCTTTCTCGTGTCGAGGCGGCGGTGTCGTAAGGTGTGCGCGGCGCCGATTGTCACGAAGTGATTGGCTTGACAGTCTAGATATTCCGTCTGAGCCTCATGCAGATGCGGCTCGTGGCTATCCTCCTTGTTGGCTGCGCCGGTCACTCTGCGAGCTTCGACGTCGACGCAGGCCGCGACGCCTCGATCGCCGACACGTCACCAGCGGCCGACTCCTCGTGCAAGCCCTCGCGCGACGAACTCTGCGGCTCAATGGTCTGCGGATACGCGGGCGACGACAATTGCGGCCATCACGTCGACTGCGGCAAGTGCGGAACTCTCGAGTTATGCGGTGCGCGAGGCCCGAACGGTACGCCGGCGGTTGTCGGTCAGTGCGGATGCACGCCTCGTGATCAAATGACGGCATGCGCGCTCCAAGCACCGGGGACTTGCGGGCACCAAACGAACGGATGCAATCCCAAGGATCCGCGCTTCTCAGGCTCCTACGACTGCGACGCGTGCGGCTTCCCCGCGTGGTGTTCGGACATCTCGGCGCAAGCGTGTTCGACGGCCTGTGTTGCTAAGGGTGCAACGCAGGCCTGTGCGAGCAACACTGGATTTCCAAACGAGGTCGACTGCTCGCCGGCCGATCAGTACCCCGGCGGCACAGCGCAGACCGCGAACACGTGCGTCAAATCGGGAAGCTCAACGGTCACGGCGTTTTGGTGCTGCAAATAGCCGACGTGAGGAAGTAGACGGCGAGCGTGCCGACGATGAGGCTCACGAGGCCGCGGCCAGTTCGCCCGCCTCGCACTCAGTTTCGAATGACGCAAACGTCTCAGCGGCGATCGCGGCGTCAAGAGCGAGAGCCGGAGCGACGGGAGAGCACAGCGCGCGAAGTTTCCCAAGGTCGCCGACAAAGCGATCTCGATCGCACGGACCGATCACGCCTTCGACCACGCCCTCGTTGCCGTCGTATTGCTGGAAAGTCGGGACCTCGAACGGGGCGCGTTGACGAGCCATGCCGTCATACTGCGCATCGCAGATCAGACGCGTCGCCCAGAACGCCGGCCATCGCGACGCAGCGGGCGCGAGCATCAAGAGAAAGCTTGTGTACGAGTAGAGTCCGACTTGCGTGAGGAAGAGAGAATCCGCGCGCGTGAGGAAGCGGCGAATCCACGCCTCGACCTCCGCCGGCGGGAGTCCGTCATAGACCTCGAGGTCGAGCATGGGAGGTAGCTCGCCCGGTCCCCATCCCATCGTCATCTTGCTCCCTCGAGCAGCGCAACACATCGCGAAGAACTCGTCCGCCTGCCGCTCAGGATTGCCCGAAGGCTTGCCGAAGAAATAGAAGCCGGGGATCATCCTCACCGCCTTGGCGCCTGCGAAGTGTTTCGCGGCCATTGGGTCGGCGTGACTCTCCGTGTCGTGATGCGATGGTGAGGGTCCTTGACCGACTTTGATCCAGGCGAACGCGTTATTGAGCGCGACGATGGGCCAGTCGACCACCGCTTGGATTTCCGAGACGTCGATCCCGTCGACGCCGGCGAGCTCGGCCTGTGTGAGTCCCTGTTTGGTCATCGTCGTCTAGTCCTTCTGTTCTTCGGGGTGATCGCTGTCGAGGAGGTCGAGACGAAACTCGCCACTCCCGGTCCTCTTGGTCGGTAAGCCCTTCGCGAGCTCCGTCGCTCGCCTGAACGACGCGACGGCCTCTGCGCCCGTTGTCGAGCGATCGCGCTTCTCGAGCAGGGAGCCGCCACAGTGCGGGCAAAAGGGAGGAGCGTTGCTGCTCACTTCGCGTCCTTTGATGGGTCCTTGAACGCCCACTTGCGAACGACCGTGATCCACAACGTGAACGCGGCCACGACGCCGAGCCAGATCTCGACGGCATACCGCGCGAGGAAGTTGTCGATCGCTGCGTTCGTCGTCGGTCTCGGAATCACGTAGCCGAGACCGGCGCACGTTACACACGCGAGGCCCGTCAGCGGATCGAGCTTCGAGCCGTGGCAGGTCTGGCATGTGAAGCGAGCTGTCATGCTCCGAACTTGGCCTTCTCGAGCGCGTCGGCCTCTTTGTTCACGAGTTCGACGGCCTTCGCGTCGAGGTACTCCTTGAGGTCCGTCGTCGGCACGAGTGCGAAGGCGAGCTCCACGGCGAGCTTGCCGGCGAAGACGTAGTTGCCCGTCAACGCGGCCTGAATCAGACCCGGAATAGAGTCGATGATGATCTGCGCTTCCTTTTCAATTGTGCTCATTTCGCACCTCCGTCAGTGAGACCCCATTCTTGATCGGTGCGAGCTCGGCACGCCTTGGACTCGGCGAGCGTCGTCGCTTTGTCGACGCAGGTATTGATCTGCGCGCCGTAGCTGATGTCTGCTTCGACGTGCTTCGCAGGGACGCAAGCGAAGCCGAGGGCAAGCACGAATAAAAGAGCGACTTTCATTTGGCGACCTCGATGTTGTTTTGTGTGGTGATGGGTCCAGCCACCGGCGTCGACTGCATCGGGGAGGGGAGAAAATAGAACAGCAAGCTCGTGAGGTAGATCGCGGGGATCGTTCCCTTGAACACGAGGCCGCCGAGCACGAGCATCGAGACGGCGATGACGATCGCGTGGGGCAGAGTGAGCGTTACGTTTTTCAACATGTTGTTACCTTTCAATGTCCAGCGTGTCCGAGTTGAGCGAATCCCCACTCGATGAGCTTCCAAGCAGCGGCACCGACAAAAACGGCACCGCCGACAGTCCACACTGCGCGATCGATCTTGTGCTCGATGCGCCCGACTCGAGCCGCGAGCTTCGAGTGTTTGCGGTGCAAGTACATCGTGAACGCGTGCAGCACCTCGGACCCTCCGCCGCTTTGAATCTGCGCAACAAACACGCCGGTATCCCCTCCGCTGTCCTCGTCGTCTTCTGCGTCGAGAAAATCGTGCATCGACGGGAGTTTGATTTTTTCCTCGGCATGCGGCGGATCGGTGTCCAGGCGCGGATCGCGCTTCCTCGAACTCATGGCCGCACCAAGGCGGTTGCTCGTAGCGCCTCTGTGATCCGATTGATGGCGGCGATGATTTCGGTCGCGTCGGGAGCCCTGTCGTTCTCGAGTTTGGTCACGCGCTGATGCAGGCCCATTCGTTCGGACGCGTACCGGCGCACCTCGGTCTCGAGTTGCCCGACGCGAGTGTCGAGATCGAGCACAGTGATGGCAAGGTCTTGGACGGTTCCACGTACCTCGGCGATCCGTGCCGCGAGTCCAGTGGACGCGTTGCCAAGATCGCTTTTGACGTCAAGCACAGCATCAAGGACGTCGGCGAGAGTCGTCGGCGAAGGGGGCTGGGTGTCGTGCGCGTCGCTCACGGTGCCCGACTCTCGACGCTCGTCTCGGTGCCAGGCGATGGGAGGCAGAGAGTGAGCGGCACTGTGGTCGGTGCGTCTGTCACCGCACGCGCCATGCTGACGACCTGCACGATCACCGCAGTGAGATATCCCTCGCTCGGGTTGCGCACGACGTCGTCGAGTGTGGCAAAGAGCGCGTCAGGAACAGCAACCGTGTCGCCTGGGTTCTTGCCAGCGAACAGCGCACGGAGGTCGCTCGACTCGATGGCTTTGGCGAGCGTCACGCCGAACTTCTTGTCGAGTGTCCAGGTCGACAACATGAGGTTCTCGACGAATTTGACGCGGGCGGATTCCGCGCCGACGAGCGTGACCGTGATGTCTTGGGGGATGGTGATGTAGCGCATTGGTTTTAGCCCTATGTTCCTTGCATGATGAGAACTGCGTTTGTGCCGTCGCCGGTGATGCACACGCTTCCGCCGCTCGGAATGACGATTCCGGTACCTGTCGCCCACGCGACCGTGATTGTCGTGCCGCCGCCGTTGAGATTGCGGATGATTGCAAACTCGGTAGCTAGCGGAGCGCGCGCGATCCGCATTGTGAGACTCACTGCCGTGGGGTTGACCGTGAACAGTGTCGCGTTGCTCTGCGATGCACTTAGTGTGGTGTTGACAGCAATCGAACCGACGACGGTTGATCCTGGGTTGAGCCGTTGAACCGAGACAATTCCTTGGAGCCCAACACCATCGGGTGCGCCACCCATGAGCGCCACCGCGCCACCGTTCGCCGCACTGCCAACTTTGGCAGCCTGGGCAGTGATCGAGAACGTCTGCCCTGCGCCCGTGCCGCTGATCGCCTGGGTGAGGATGGGCGACCCGCCGCCAGGGTTAGCGATCCACTGAAGCCTTGAGACGTTGGGGATAATGAACCCCGTCGCGTTGTCGCATTGGAGATATGTGACACCAGCGATGCGAAAGTTTGTGGTGGTCTGCGCGTCGAAATAGATGTTCTGCGGGAACGCCGCCGCGGACGAATACGACCCGTAGTAGACGCTGGCGCCTGTCATGTACATCGCGCCGTACGTCGTGCCGGATGAAACGAAACGGATCTCGGAATCATTGGCGAACAGCATCGATGTGCCAGTCGCGGACCCCATCGCCGCAACGGTTGCACCGAACTGGAAGTTGCTCGTGCTCGTCACATAGCCGTTGATGCCTGCGCCATCTTTTGCGCCGCCGTTCAGCGCTAAGTTGCCGCCGTTTGCTGCACTTCCTACTTTGGCCGCTTGGCCTGCGACCGTGAACGTCGCGCCGGCACCGACAGTGCTGATCAGTTGGGAGATCGATACGCTGGTCGCTGCTTGGGCAATCTGGATCGAGAACGCAGCTTGAGTGTTGATCGTCATCCACGTGGCGTGAGCGACGTCGCGGTAGATGATGGGGTTTCCGTCCAGGTAGATATTGGAGCCGGACTCGATCGCGATGATTCCCGTCGCGAGCAGGTACACGCCAGACGAGCCGCCCGAAACAGTGACACCGCTACTGTTGCTGCCAATGGTCATGTTGTCGCTGCCATCGAGCGACATGAGCGTGATGTCGATGGTGTTCGCTCCGTTACGCGCTTTGGCTGCGAAGTTGGCGTGAGAGCGAAGATCGCCGGCTACCGCTGGGGGAAGGTTCGTAATCTGAACGCCACCAATAATTCCAGCCCCGTCTTTTGCGCCGCCGCCAAGTAGTAGATTTCCACCATTTGCACCGCTGCCGACTTTCGCGCCCTGGGCAGTGATCGACATGGTGACACCGGCACCTGACGTGCTGATGTCCTGTCCGATCGAGGGAGCCGTGACACCCGCAACGAATTGGAGGGCGAACGCTACAGCGGCGGAGCCGACTGCGACCTTGACTCCCGTGCCAGATGCGCCGCTGATCGACGACACCCACTGCTGAGTGCTCGTAGATGTTGCGTCGAGGTTGCCGCCGTAGGCAGTGAGAGCGCCTCCACCACCGCTCGCGGTTGGAGTTGAGATCGTGGCGAACCAGTTGGTCCCGTCGCTCTCGAGGCGTGACGTCTGGCGATTGGTCGCGCCCACGAGGCTTGCGGCGCCGTTGATCGTCTCCGCGCCGTGCGGGAGGATGGTGAAGTTGTTGACGGCTGCGTTGCCGCTCTTGTCAGTGAACCAGAGTACGCGTCCAGCCGTGGGTGTCGGTAGCGTGGCCTTCGAGTTTGCGACCGACGTGTCGAACTCGATGAGGCCGTCGGGTGTGGCGCCCGAGTCGATCGCGTACGTGATGCCGCTGACAAGCTTTTGCGCTTGTGCTCCGCTGGTCGTGATGATCGCCCGATCGTTCGCCGGATCGTCGACGTATGTGAACCCCGCATCAAAGTCGAGATATGTGCGGGAGGGTTGAACGATACCGAGGTACTGTCTCAACTGCGTCAGGAACGGGATCCACGAGGGGGTGTTGGGGCCAGCCATTTAGATCCTCACGTGAGCGCCGGCGCGCCCTGGTTGTAGAGACGAAGTGACGTCACGCGCGAGTTGGGTCCCGAGCCGCCATAGTCGATCTCGAGGAGGCCGCCGCCGCCGGCCCACAGGCCGAGGTTGGTCGCGCTTGCCGTCGCGACATGGGTTCCGGCCACGTACCAAGTTACGCCGGCGTTTAGCGAGTAGACAACGAAGCCGTCCAACGAGAGCCCCGCCCATAGGTGACCGAGGTTCGCGATCGCAATGACTCGGAGCCCCGAGCTCGAGAGCGTCGACGAGAGCGTCCACGTCTGTCCGCCATCCGTCGACGTGTAGAACTCGGTGACGTTCACTGTGCCCGCGCTAGCCGTGCCGTACACCGCGATCATCCAAAGGCCTGCGCCGGCGTTGTCCTCGGGGCAGTAGATGGGATCCGAGCAGTCGCCGATCGCTGTGATCGTCGAGACGGTGATCGTCGCGGCCACCGTCGTCGCGAGCACCGAGTCAAGGCATCGTCCAACGGCGACAGTGGTCGCACTGGCCTTGAACGCGGCGACGATCGAACCTCCGCCGGCGCCGAGGTGTGGCACGATAACGCCGACCGTCGTGAAGGGTGCAGGCCACGACACCGTGCGGTCCGTCCACGTGGTGCGGTCGGGTGACGTGGTGATGCGCATCGCTCCAGTGATGGCCGTCTGGTCGTTGTGAAAGACGACCCAAATGGCCGTCCGGTCGGACCAGCGCACTCTCGTCTTGCCGATCGTGGTGCCCGTGAGAGCGTTCGTAACGTTCGCCCAAGTGGCACCGTTGAACTGGTAAAGCGTCCTCGAACCGGTGTTGCCGACCACGCAGGCGTTCGAGCTGTCGAAGGCGAGGTCGTAGCAGCTCAGGGAGCTCGCACCCGGCACCACGTTCGTCCAGGATTTCCCGTAATCGTTGGACTGCTTGATCAGATCTGCGTTGCCGCCGCCGACCGCCCACCACATGCCGACCTTTGACGACCATGCCGCGTTGTCGCAACTCGAGGCGACCGTGACAGCGGGCTCCCAAGAGGTTGGAACCGCCTCGGCAAGCCGACGGTGAAGGTACGCCGTTCGGTCCAGCAGCCCTTGCACCGAGACGTTGAGCGTCGCCGCGGCCGGGTTCACAAGATCGGAGTTGTCGACCACTTGAACCGTGACCGGGAAATTTGCGTCGTTGCCTGCTTGCGGGGTCATCGTCGATTGCTCCTCACACCGGACCGAAGCCGGTGAATTCGATTTGTGGCGGAGTGGATGGCTCCCAAACACGGACGGCGTTTGCTTGCTCTTTCACCGCGCGCGTGGACATGACGAGGCCGGTTCCGCCCATGTATCCAGCCATTCCCCACTTGCCATCGGGCATCGTCGCCGGTGTGTTGGGGTCGAACAGCGATGCGTCGTACGACCACACAAGTGCGCGGATGAACGAGTGCGCGCTTTTCCACGTGTCGAGGAGATTTTTGATCGCGTCGACGTCAACACGGGGCGCAGCGCTACCAATTCCGAGGCCAGCCTTCGCCGGATTCGACGTGTCCATGAACCCCGAGACAGGCCATGGCGGGGTGTAGACGATCACCCAAAGCTCGGACCAGTATCCAGCGCGGCCGGGGTTTGAGAGTCCGTCCCAATTCCACGACGTGCTCGTGACCGTGCTCGAGGCTCCGCCAGCGGCGAGAGTGGTCATGAGGCCCGCGCGGTTCACGACCCGCACCCTCGGAGACCCGGTGCAATAGTCTTGGATTGCTCGTGCGAGTCCGAGCTGTGTTCCTGCGAGGCGCCAGCGATCGAGCCACAGGAGCAGCCGAGCGGCGAAGGTCGCGTCCGTGTCGCTCATGCCGCGCACAAGGCCGCGCGATCGCGAGAGGTATGGGAGCGCGGTGTTGGTGCCGACGCCGGGGAAACGAGCATAGAGCGCCTCGAAGAGGATCTGCAGGCCGATGTCCGCCCAGACGATCATCGAGACGAGGAGGTTCCACCCATTCGCGCGAGTCATCCACACCGGGACTTTCGCCCGTGCGGACTCGACGAAATAGTGCGCTTTCGGGTCGCTCACGACGTGGCCCCCGTCGCGACGAGGCGCACGTTGATCGTCGCGGCGAGCGCAGCGACTTGGTTTGGGTTGATCGGAAAGTCGGTCTGTACGGCCGAGTCGACCGCGAAGATGGCCGGGTGCGCTGACTGCGCCCACGCGCGGATCGTCTCGTCGTAGAGGTAGCCTTGCGTCAACGGCGGTTTGTTCACTCCACCGATCGGGTAGGCCGAGGCATTCGCGGTGAGTGCTGTCGCGACAAGTGCAGCGATCGCACCGGCGTCGATGCCGGCAAGCGTCACGGTTTGTCCGCCGGTCGGGACTCCCGGGCCGAGCGTTCCTCGCACCCAAACGGTGAGCGCCGGTGCAAACGTCACAACGACCGCCGAGGCTTCGGTGACGGTCACCGAGTCAGGCCGCGCGATCGCCTCGACGTTGTTCTGCACTGCGGACACATCGCCCGCCGCGGCCGCTCCCGAAGGACTGGCGAGGTAGATCGTGACCGTGCCTGTGGAGCTCGAGGGGGAGATCGACCAGCGGTTGACTGCGACAGGAGCGCCGCCCGAGTTGATCGCCGTCAGGATTGCGTATGCGTATGCGCCTCGAGGTCCCGCGATCGAGAGCGCAGCGAGCTTCGCTTGGCACACCGATCGGAGAGCCGGATCCGTTTGCGCGTCGATGCCTACAACGGCGAGCGGGTTGGTGATCGCAACACCGGGTGCGGACGTGACGAGAGTCTGAATCTCGCCCGGGTTCGCGTTGCCGACCGTGCCCTGAATCAGAGCTTGGATCGGAATCGGGACATTGAGCTGGCCAGCATTGAGAGTGATGGTCGTCGTGTTCGCGTAGAGCTGCAGCGTCACGGCGTCTTGAACGACGAGTTGTCCCGGCGTCCAGGTGTAGTTGCCTCCACCCGTGTTCGACGCGTTGATCGAGCCGCTCGCGTACGTCGCAACGATGCGTGTGACGCCGTAGACCTTGGCAGCGAGCAGAGTGAGCCAGTCGCCTGTCGCCGTGTCGAGGAAGGCGGACGACGCGAAAAGGGTGATGAGCCCTGCGAGAGCCGCGAACGAGGTCGCGACGACGTAGAGGATCGAGCGGCCGACGCCGCCCTTGCGCCACTTGTCCGCGGGGATGCCGAGATTGACGAGGCCCTGGATCATCTGCGCGAAGATGACGTCCGCCGTCGGCGCAGTGGTGAGCTGTGCGACCGTTTGCATCGTCTACTTGCCCCCTGCGGTGACGTTGGAGGTGCCGGCGACGGGCGGAAGATTGAGCACGTCGTCGTTCGCGTAGATCGTGACGTTGAGCGCCTGGACGCCGTTCGGATCGGTGACGATCGTGGCGTCGCAACGTGTGACGCGATCATCTTTGGCGAGCTCGTTGCTCGCGGCGACAGTGATGCCGTTCGGGAGCGGCTTCGAGAGGAGGTTCGCCACGCCGAGTCCTCGGGTCGGATCGTCGAGGTTGCTTCCGAGGTCCTGCTCGATCACGTGGAGCGAGTCTTGGATCAGATCGTCGTTGTCGGTCTGCGTTTCCGCTCCCGAGATGTCCAGATCAGAGAGCCAAAGGAGATCGCTCATTGGACGGTCACCTTCGTTGCGGCGGTTGGGGCGATCGCGAGGAGGAACGCGGAGAGCGCGGCCGCGAACGTCGTGAGTTGCCCTGCGGTGACGCCGCTCGCCGGGATCAGGCTCGCGAGGACGACTCCGACGGCTGACGCGAATGTCTTCGCCGCGATGAAATTGCTATCATTGAGATCGCCCTTCGCCGCTGGCGAGATCGCACCCGCTCCGAACTGCAGGAGCGTCGAAGCGTCAAAGTGGAGCTCACTAGGCGGGGTGCCGTCGAAGTTCACGACACGAGGCAAGGTCTTGTCGCCATCGAGGAAGACCACCGACACCATCGATCCGAGACCGGCGCCGAGTGCGAACTTCGCGGTCACGCCGGGGATGCCGGGCCAGACCGAGAGCGGGAGCGTGTCCGGAATGCCGATCGTGCGGTTCACCGCTTGGAGCTGCAGCCGGCCGTCGGTGCCCTGATTGACGATGCGATAGCGGTACACGCGCAGCCACTGTTGACCGCCGAGCGATGCGATCGATTGGAGGAGTGAGTTGAATCGCGATCCAGGTGTGCTCGAGTGCCACACGGTGACGCGTGAACCGGCGGCCGTGAAGCGCTGGTCGACGTCGCGCACCGTGATGGTTCCGAAGCGGAGATCGGTGATCGTGGTTCCCGGCCAAACAAGCTCATCGGCCGCAAGCTCGGCGCGACGCGTCTCGGGGTCGTACATGAGCACGTCGACGTCCGAGCCGCGCGCGAGCGTTGGCCACGCTGCGACTTGGGTCACGCCGTTCGCGTCGACGTACCATTGTCGGCCCTCGAGAGCGCCCACGGCGGGACCTCCGAAGAACTCCCAGTCAGTGACGTAGGTCACTGGCGTCGAATCGACCACGGTCTCTCCGATTTGAGAGGCGACCGCGGCGAGTGCTTGTGTGGAGGGGATGCCTCCCGCTGCGTCGTTGTGCAGATGGATCGGTTTGAGCACCGTCGACCATCCGCCACCGCCTGCGACGAGACGTGCTCGAGCCTTGTCACCAAATGGGCCGCTCGCCTTCGCTTCGATGGTGCCGACGAGCGTCGTCGATCCGATCGTGAGCGACTGGAGACCTGTCGGCATCGGTGCGTCGTGCGCGAGGTCGAGATCGCAGTCGGCGATCCACGGTCCCGTCCATGAGGCGACGACCCGAACCTCGAGCACCGGGATCGATCCGAGGTGCATGCTCATGATTGCCCCTGAGCGAGGTATTTCTGTCGCGCCGCGACCTCTTGTTGCTTGGCGCGGATCTCGAGCTGCACAGCATCATCCGCAGTCGGCGCTTTTGGCGTCGCATCGGGGATCGCCTGGTTCGGTTTTCCGAGGAGAGGGACCGGCGCCTTGAATTGGTAGAAGGAGACGGTCTTCTGCCACTTGCCGATCGACACTTGGACGAATTGTCCGACGAGCTTGGGAACGATCTGAGTGATGCCGAGTTCGTTCAGGATCGGGTTGTAGACGCCGAGCGCTTTGGGCTTGGGTACGTTCGGAAGAAAGGCCGAGTTGAGTTGAGGCTGCGCCGGCGGCTTCGATAGGTTCGTCTTTTGGAAGATCTTCCACGCGTCGATCTGGTCTTGGCGCCAGAACGTCCACGTGATGTCGATCTCGGCGAGATCGTCGCCAGTGAAGATCAACCACGCGCCGCCGTAGCCGTAGCCCTTGCGCTTGTCCCACGTGAAGATCTGACCGGCCTTGGAGATCACGCACACGCCGGGGGTCCACACGCCGGCGACGCGAATTGCGTCCGCTTCCACGCGACCATCGGCGTCGAACGGGATCGGAGCGTCGAACTCCGTAGGTGCACCTACGCGTTGGCGCAACATCAGCCAGCTCCCGCGAGGCCGAGCTGGCGAATGCCAATTTCGAGCGCATCGGCGACGGCGTTTCGCACTTCCACCTTGAGGTTTGCGAGGTCCTCACCCTTGGCGTTGCCGTTGTGGTGAACGGTCACAGTGATCGGCGGAAGCGCCATCGCTCCCGAGCTGCTCGAGGAGCCTGACGCGCTCGAGGACGAACCGCCGGCGCCGCGCATCATTGCCGCGTCGATGGTTGCTCGCCCCTTTTCGATCGCATCCGCATGACCTTTGATCTGTCCTTCGCCGCTCGGTCGTCCGATCTCGTCTGCCATGCGCTTGGAGGGAGAGGCGATCCCAAGCTTCGTTTTGATCGCTTTGATCATGTCGTCGCCAAGGCTCTCTGCGGCGAGCACGACCTCTCGAAGCGGTCCGACGATGCCAGCGACGATCGATGCTCCGACGTCCTTCCAAGAGGTGCCGGCGAGGCGCTTGTAGATGTTCTCCGATGCTGCCTCGATTGCCTTGAGGTCGTCGACGTAGGGCGAGAGGATCTTGAACGCGATACCGACGTCCGTCACCGCTTCGCGCAACGGATAGAGCGAGTTGGAGACGCCCTTGAGGGCGCCCTGCCACACGTCGAGGTTGTTGAGAGCGTCTTTTCCAAACGTGTCTTGGAACTGAATCTGCAGATCGAGGTAGTCGAGCTGCAGATCGAGCGCGCCGAGGACGAGGTACTCGATGAACTCCTTCACGACTGGCTTGGCGCCTCGGATCCCATCGACGAGCGAGCCACCAACGGACGTCACAAGCTCCTTGAGTGCGCGGCCGCTTTCAGTCGACGAGTCGAAGAGCGCCTCGAGATCTGAGGCGTCTTGAAGCAGCGGCGTGATGTTCACGGCCGACGTGAGCCCGCCAATCGTGTCGGAGAACTTCGATTTGAGAACGTCGAGGTCGAGCATCTTGGCGAGGTTGACCTTGCCGAAGCGCTTTTCTGTCGCGTCGCGGAGCGCCTTCGCGCCGTCGCCCAGCGTGACTTGACCTTGCGCGAGCGCTTGCGAAGCGTCTGCGATGCTCGTCTTTGTGTTGCGTGCGAGAGCGCTTGCAACGTCGGCGAACGTCAAGCCCGTCCCTTGGAGCTCGAGGCGGCCGAGGGCGAAGCGCTGCGAGAGCTTCCCACGCTCGACGAGATCCTTGATTTTGTTGCCCGCCGTGTCGTTGAGCGCTGCACTCGTCTGTCCAACAGCGTTGAGCGTGTCGACGAGCGTCTTGCCTTGGATACCGGCCTGAGCGAGCTCGTTGCCGAGATCGTTGAGTGCAGCGCGGCCCGTTGGAACCTTGCGCCCGAGTGCGTCGATCTGATTGCCGAGTCGTTGAGCGTCTTCCGCGTTGCCGTAGAAGGCTTCGCGTGTGAGCTGCTGAGTGCGTAGGAGGTTGCCGCTCTCGATCACGAAGCTTGCGAACCTTGCGGTAAGTCCCACGACGCCGATGGCGAGAGCTCCAATCGCAGCGACCGAGGTGATGGCTGCAATGGTCAGTAGGCCTGTCGCGCCGTTTGCACCGCCGAGGACGTCTTCGAGCGCTTGCAGCTTCGTGCGCAGTGCGGCGACGGGACCTCCAACGCCAGTCACCGCGGCGCCGAGCGCCTGGTTTTGGTTCTTGAGCTTTTCAGTGGCGCCCTTCGCAATCTCCGCGCCGAGCTTCTTGTGCTCCTCGGTGACCTTCGCGTAGCTGGTGCCGCTCTTTAGTAGCTCGAGCGTCGCTTGCGAGATCGCCGTCTTCTCAGCGTCGAGTTTTGCTTTGAGATCGTTCTTCGCCGCCTTCACCTCGTCGCTCGAGCCCTTGAGGCGCTTCAACGAGTCCGAGAAGCCTCGAGTTGCGATCTCCGACGCTCCGATGCGCTGTCGAAGTTGCTCGAGCGCGCTCGCGCCGTCGCGGCCGACTTGGGCCGCGTTGGAGTCGAACTTGATCGAATATTTCGCCTCGTTACTCACCGATCAGACTCCGAATCGCTAGACCGACGAGAATGGCGCCGGCTCCTACTCTGACGTTGTGGTCGCTGTCGTCTTCCTCGTCGCTCGCTCGCCCCTCACGAAAGCTTTCGAGGCACTCACCGAGGACCGCCGGCGATCGGCGGGCCTCCGCGGCGAGGTCCGTTATTTTTTTGTTCGGTCTCCGAGCACCACGCCCAACATTTGCGTGATCGGTTTGACGAGCTCGTCGATCGTGCCGGGGTATTCGTCGAGGATCCTCGCCATGCGCTCCCACGTCGGCTCGACCAGTGACGCGCGGACGAGCGCCTCGACGTCGGAGTCTTCTCGCTCGGACTTCGTGAACGCCTTCCAGACCACGCCAGCGGGCTTGCGCAAGACCACGAGGCCGCCGAGCGTCTCGACGATGCCAAACGCACGACCCTCGGCGCCCTTGAGCTCCGCCTCCAAGCGCTTCTTGAGCTTGAAGCGAGCAATCTTCGCCTCCTCGGCAGTTGCCTTGGATGCAGCGCGCTCTTTCGCCTCGTCTGCCTCGATCTCTGCGAGGAGCTCCGCCGTACTCTGCTCTTCGATGATGGTGATCGTCGGTTCCGGCATGTGCGCTCCTAGTAAAGAAAGACGAGGTTTGTGGCGACCGTGCCGACCTTGTAGATTTTGGAGACAGCGACGTTCAGCACCTGTCCGCCAAGCACTGACTTGAGGACGAGTGCGGACGCGCTCCCGTCCGCCATGTCGACAGTGATGTCGCCTGTCACGCCGACGTAGATCGCTCGCGGCTGTCGCGGGGTCAGACCGTCTGGCATGAGCAGTGTGGGAGCGGCGTCGGTTACGGCGAGATTTACGGCCTCGGCTCCGAAGTATGGCGAGCCCGCGCGACGCGTAAGCGCGGTGATGCCGCCTAGGTCTTTCGTTTCCTGTCCCATCGATCAGACCGTCACCGAGCGGAGCAGGCTCGGGAGTTGAGCTCCGTTCGTCTTCGGCGGATCGATGATGCGAATTGCGAGGTCGACTTCGCTCGCACCCGTCGACTCGCTGAGCGATTGCGTGTTGCCAATGAGTCGGCACGTCGGGAAGTAGATCGTGATGACACCTCCGCTCGACCCCGGTGTGGCGCTTACGACCTCCTCGAAAAACTGGAGTTGAATGTCGAACTCGACGTCCGCGAGGCCTACCGACTTTCCGAGCGTCAGGAGGTTCAAATAGCCGCCGACGAGAACGCCGGTCCCGAACCACTCATCGACAAGCATCTTGAGCTTCGCGATCCCGGGCTCATATTTGCCAGATGTCACACCAAGCGGAGTCCCGTCGCGACGAGCACCGTAGACGAGCTCGTCGGTGATCTTCTGATCCCAATCGATCGATCGGATTTTCTCGCTCGAGACGTTTGCCATGCGGAACTTGACGCTGTTCCACGAAAAGATTTTCTTGCCGATGCGAAGCATTTGGGGGGTTCCTTACTTCGAGACGGTGACGGTCTTCGCGAAGGTCGCGTTGACGGTGAAGCCCTTCACGTAGACGGGCATAACGAGCTTGATCGTTCCGGTGAGGTTCGCCGTCGGAGGCGTGAGCACGTCGTCGCGGTTGAGGAAGAATCCGACGCTCGTCACCTTCTTTCCAAGCTCTGCGAGGATCGGGTTGTTGACGGCGTTCTCGATCGCCTGTGCGTAGTCCTCGCGAATCAACCCGGTCACGGCGTCTGTCATGACGCCCTTCGAGAGTTGGTTGGTGAGCTCGCCGAAAGCCAACTCACACGCGCGGTTCATCGTCCGCAGTTGCTGCGCGTAGACGTAATCCGATCCTGGCGTGCTGATGACCTTCGGGTTGTTGATGAAGACGCCGATCTTGTTGTTGATCGTGCGCAGCGTGACGAGGCGTTGGTCGTCGAGGCCTGGATAGAGGCTCTCGTCGTGGAATTGAGGGTTCCCGTTGACGTCCACGATTCGAACTGCCGGCAGGTTGCCGAGGTCGACCTGAGCCGCGTCGACGGTGACATCGTTCGCGAGGAGCCAAGCTGCGAACGGAATCGACGCCGCGCGCTGCATGTCGAATCCGCGCTGTGGTGACGTGAGGTGCTCGCCGTCCGCAGACACGCAGCCTCGAGCACTGGCGACAGATCCCCACAGCGTGGTTTGCGCGACGAGATATTGGGCCTCGGTCTGGGTGAGTGGCGTGCGCAGCGGGGCGCTCGCAATGAACATTCGGTATTTGCCGAGCAGCTCTTGACCCGCGAGGAACGTGTCGAGGTTGCTCACAGTCGTCGAGCTCGCGTCGAGCCCCGCGATCAGCACAGCCTCCCAAGGGAGTTTTGCGTTGCCGAGAGCGATGAGCGCGGTCGCTACGTCTGAGTCGCTCAGGCGCGGGCCGGTGACAGCGAGTGAGAAGTAGTCACCCGTGACAGCGGTCTTTGCCGTGATGAAGGTGAGCGTGACGCCCGTGCCCGGGATCAGGTAGGTCAGTGCGGAGCCGAGCTGAATCACTCCGCTCCACACTTTGGCGGGATCGCCATACGCGCGAGAGTCGAGCGAGTACTGGAAACCGATCGGCCCGGTGCCAGTTGTGCCGCCGAGCGTGAACTGGACGAAGACCGTGAAGTCATCAACGGCGTTCGCGCCAGCTGCCGTTGGTACTGCGACGCTGAGCGTGCCGGTTCCAACGTAGGTCGCCGCACCAAACGCGGGTGCGGTGCTTGCTGTCATCGGCAGAATCAGCATCGGCTTTTTGGTGATCGGGATCACCACGCTCGGGATCTCCGAGATCAGCCCGTCGCCGTACGTCGCACGAATCAACGTCGGCTTAGTCGCGAGCGCTGGCGTTCCAGATGCAGGACCGCTCGCGAGAGACCTCGGGGCGATGAGTGCGAGGATCCCGGTCGGGTTTGTGATCGGAGGGACGCCAAGCGCGCCGTCAGTCTTGTTGATCGTTACATTGGGGACAGGCATCGGAGGCTCCTTCTCACGTCAGTCCAGCTTTACGAGTGACCACAGCGCCCGCGGGGAAAGCAGCCACCGGGACGCGATCGAAAATGCGAGAGTCGAGCGCCAGCACTGCGCGGTACTCGAGTCCGAAGCGAAGCTCCGTCGGGTTTGCGTTGTAGGTCGGCGCACCAACCCACACGGCGTTTGCCATGCCGGCGCCTGAGCGCTTCACGCCTTGGACCACGTATTCGAACATCTGCTCGATCGCTTGTTGCTGGACTGATGCGTCGACCGATTGCGGATCGGCGGGGTCGGCCGCCCAAATGCAAAAGGTGACCACCTTGAGTTGATCGAAGAGCGTGCGCGGCGTGACGCTTCCGTCCGCGTTGAGGACCTCGCCCGGTCCTGTCGGGCCCTCGAGCTCGCCGTCTTGTCCGTCCAGCGTGCCGGGAACGACGACGACGCGATTAGCGCCGTTGGAGCCCTCGTTGATTTGCTTCCAACGCTCCCGCGCGCCGAAAACTACGGATGTGCCTCGCGACGGATCGCCCGGCTTGAGCGCTGCGAAGTAAGTTGCGACGTCTTGAAAGAGCTTCACGACCGCGGAGGTGTTGGCTGTTGTCGTCATTGTGCACCTCCACCGCGCAGAGCTTCCGACGACGCTTCGTCGAGCGCAGCCTGCAGCGCGGGAGGAAGTGCGTCGCCGACGCTCGGGATGATCTTCCGTTGCGGGAGCGTGCCGTCGGGTTTGACGGTTTGGTGGAAGTACTCGGGACCGTCCACGATGAGATCGACGCGAGGACCGACGGCGATCGCGCGCACGTGTGCCGCCGCGTTGACGAGTGCGCGCGATCCGTCCTTCTTCAAGGGCCACGGTTTGCCGTTCGGATCGAGACCCGCTCGAGCCTGCGAGCGAACCGCTTCTTGAAGCTTCGGAGCCGCGATCTGCGCCGTTCGGGCGTCGAACGACTCGAACGCGTTGAGCTCAGCGATCATTTGCTCGAGGCCGGGCATCACACGGTCTCCGCGCCGTTGCCGAGGCCTTGCGTGATCGAACTCTCATCCTCGACGCGCGCGAGGCCGGATTGCACGCCAATCCAGGAGTAGGGCGACGCCTCGGCGTAACCGTATGGGCCGCCTTGTGCGATCGCTGTGGCGCTCGGAATTGCGTCGAGCGTCGGGAGGTCGAAGAGCCCGACGTCGGAGTCGGCCGCTTCTTTCATCTGCGCCTCGGCGAGATCTGCCATGCCGAGGATCGCCGCCTGGTCTTGCTCGCTCCCCGGATTGAAGCCGCGCCTCGAGTAGCAGTCGCGCGTCACGAGGTACGTGAGCCAACGGAGAGCGGCCTCGGGCGTGGGCGTGCCGAGCGGGACGACGTAGCGCTTCGCGAGTCGTGAGTAGAGGTGCGCGGTGTTGCGCGAGATCGCGAGCTCGACGAAGTTGGGGGTTGGGCGCGCGTCCAGCTGGAACGGCGGTACGGTCGCGCCGGTGCCAGACTTGGTGATCGCGATCGTGAGCACGTCCTCTGCGGTGATCGGAGCTGCGCCTACGAGCGGAACAGCGACGGGTACGCCGGCGGGGAGTGCGGTGACCGTAGTGTCGATCTGCGCGATTGTGACGGGAGGGCCGCCGTTGGTGCGCTTCGAGACCGTGATCGTTGCGTAGTTGGTGACTCCGCTCGCCGCGAGCGCAGCGGCCGCGGTGAGTTGAACCCATGCGAGGTTGCCGGTCGCCACGACGTCGCCGAACTTCGTCTCGGGTGTCACCTGCGACCAAGACATCGCGACAGCTATGGGTCCTTCGTTTGTGAGCGCGGCGCCCGACACGATGATTTTCGTCGCAGTGACGGAGACAACGACCTTCGCGCCGTTGTTGCTGCCGTTGACGAATCCGCTCACGACGAGCGGGAGGCCGACAGTTGGGCCGAAGCCATCTGCGAGGAAGGATCCGACAGTGCGCGTGTACGAGTTGTCGACGCTCGACGCTGTGATCGTCGCTGCCACGGTGAGCGCGGCCGCCAGGTCCGATGCCTGTTTCAAGAAGCGCGCACGCACCAAGCTGTCGACGTCCGCCGGCGGCATGATGGAGCGGCTCTTGAAGCCGGGAAGGTCGAGGATCGGGGTCGGCATTGGGCTTGCTCTGACACCTCGAGCCCGGGGATCGCTCTGCGCGTCCTACCGGGCTCGAAGGTGTCGGGGTCGCGGACTCAGGTCGAGTCGACGCGGAACATCGTGTACGGGTGTCCGTACTGAGCGCTCATGCGGCCTTGAACGTGGTATTCGACCTCGTTCGCACGATCGAGGAGCATCTCGAGCGCTTGCCCACCGTTGGCGCCGTCGCCGCTGTAGTAGGTGACCTTGAACGGCTTGCGCATCACGAGGAGCAATCCGCCGAGCTGCGTCGTGTTGATCTCTTGGCACACGAGATACCAAGTGGTGTCGTTGCCGGTGACTGGGCCCACGGCCTTAGCGCTGAGCAGACCCGTAACCGGATCGGCTGTCGCCACCTGGTAGTTGTACGAGCTCGAGGCCGCCAGCTCCTGAGCGACAATCGGAAGCCCGAGCGCCCACCCTGAGATGAGCGACGCGACGTCCGCACCACCGCCACCGCTTGCCGCCGCTTGCGCGATGACCTTTGCGTCGGTGAGCTGCCTCACGCGAGGTGCCATGCGTGGCGGGCACAGAATGTACTTTGGCACGAGGAACCGAGGATCCACTCCGTTGGGCATCTTGAGCGACGCGACGTATGCGATCGTCTTGCCGAGGTTTTGGAGCGCGATGTCGACGGTGACAGAGTCGTCGATCGGGAGTGCGCCGGGATACGTGCCCGATGCAGCGCCGTGGAGCCAGTTCGCGTACGAGCCAGCGGCCGTCTTGAACGGGTTCAGTGGATGCTTGTTCGAGTTGTCGGCGAAGAACGGCTTGCCGTCGTATGCGTTCGCCGATCCGTCAGTTGCCGCACCGTTGAGAATCAGCTGAGCACCGAGTCGCTGCGGGTAGTAAGGAATTTCGTTCCCGATCTGCGCGCTCCACGCCTTGAGTTGGTCGAGCCCGGTCCCGTTGAGGTCCTCGAGCTGATCTCGCTGGACCTTGATCCCCTTCGCGTGGCGAAGGACGGGATACTCGACGGTCTGCGTGACCATGTTCTCGAAGGACATGTCGCCAGCGCCGCTCGGCCCGACGGGCTCGATGATCGCTGTCGAGAGGAGCCACGTGATGCGCTCGCTCTTGCCCTCGATGTCGATTGGGCGAAGGAGCTTGTTCCACCAAGTGTTCTCGGAGGCGAGACGCCGGGCGTACTCGTTCTCCGTGATCGCGCGCATCCGGCGCTCGTACTGCATGACAAATTGCGGGGTGAGATCGGGCATAACTCAGATCCTTTCTTTCATTGACCCGATCACGGGCCCACGTAGGCGTTTGCGAACCACTTGCCGTTTTCCTTCACGCAAACGACGAGGTGTCGCTTCGCTGCGAGTAGCGCTGTCGTGAGGTTCACCGCGCCAGTCGCGTCGATGTACTGGACGGTCTGCGTGTTCTTGGTGCCGTCGGCGCAGAACGAGATCCGCGTTCCGTCGGGTGCGGCGGCTGGAAGCGTGATCGTGGAGGCGGCCGCCGTAACGGGGACGTCGAACACGGCGTCTTGCTGCACGAGTGCCGCCGCGACCGCGATCGCGTTGGCGACGAAAGCCGGGAGCGTTGGGATCGGGAGTGGGACGTTCTTCGAGGCGCCCGAGATCGCGAGCTTCTCGACTGCAACGCCGTTGACCGCATCGACCGCCCATACGCGACCGATGGCGGCGGCGTTGAGCGGGTTCATCGTGACGGTGTGATCGTCGAGCAGGTAACAGATCTGGAAGAGGTTCGCCGCGAGGACGGGCGATCCGACGTCGTTATCGTAGTTGCGGAGAACGATCTCATCGTCGAGGCTTACCAACACGAGGATCGGCGCGGCGCCGGCCGAGTTGTCGCAGTTGTCGACGAACTCGCCGATTGGGAGGAGTTGCGGTGCACCGGTCGCGCCCGATTTGATGCTGGCAGTCGACGGATCCATGCAGGCGATGCCGCCGCTCCAACCCTTGAATCCGTTCAGGAGAGGAAGGGCGATCGTTTTGACTCGACGCTCGCGAGTCATTCGCGCTGTGATGAGAGCAGCCATTAGACGGACTCCTTCTTGTTGAGATCACGATCGAGCTCGGCGACGCGTGCGCGAGCCTGCTCGGGGGTGAGATATCCGAGCTCGAGGGTGCTTCCCGTCGAGCGCACTTTGTTGTGGCTCGACGACGAGAGCCCCATCATTCGATCGATGTGAGCTTCATCCGCCGAGTTCAAATCTCGGCTTGCTCCGCCCGCTTGGGTGGACCCGGCCGTGCCGGTTGCTTGCTGCGCGGCCGCGGCGACGTTCCGCTTGTCGACAGGGATCGCGTTCAGCATCTCGCGCACGTCGTCGAGGCTCGATGCCTTGCGCGCGATCGCGAGGATCGGGTGCTCCTTGCGTTTCATGTTCGCGTTTGCAGCGAGGTCTGGGCGAGCGTCGAAGATCGCTTTGCGCTCCGCGTCGACCTTGGACCTCTCGATCGCGCTCACGCTCGCGTGAAGCTTGTTTACGGTGCGTGCGAGTTCGACGATCGTTGATGTGGTTGCGGAGGCCTTCGCGCTCTTGCCAGACTTGGCGGCCTTCTTGGCCATCTTGTCCTCGTCGCTGTCGGTGTCCGTGTCCTCGTCCTCGTCGCTGTCGTCGGCGTCGTCCGCCTTCTTCTTGTCGTCGTCCGAGGGAGGGGGCGGATCGCCGTCGGGCTTCTTCTCGCCTTCGCTCTTTTTGTCGTCGTCCTCGAGCGCTGCGAGGGCTTTCTTCGCGTCCTCGTCACCGTCGTCCGCGGCCTTCTTCAGCTCGTTCTTCCAGCTCATGTCACTATCCTCCGCGGCCTCGGTCGACCCGGTTTGCTGCTCGGCGCTTCCCGCGACCATCGCGAGGAGCTCGTCTTTCGTCATCACTGCATCGGCGAGCCCAGCGTCGAGCGCCGCCTTGCCGTGGAAAACTCGTGCTTGAAACGCCTCGACGTCTGTCGACGAGAGCGAGGGCCGAGACTCGGCGACCAGCGCGAAGAAGCCATCGGCGAGCGACTTCACGCGCGCCGTCGCTTCGGTGAGCACGCTCAGATCGAGCGCGGTGTGTGGATTGCCATCGGCCTTGTGATCGCCACTCGCGATCACGGCGAAGTTGAGGCCGAACGCGCGATCGGCTTGCACCTGGTCGACGAGCATCTCGATGACGCCGATCGATCCGCAAAAGCTCGTCTCGGGGCACGCGATGAAGTCGGCCGCGCACGCGAGCGCATAGGCCGCGGACGCCATGAGACCCGAGCTCACTGCATAGAGTTTCTTGCCCGCCTTCTTCGCCATTGCGCGAAGCTGGCGCGATGTCTCGTAACATCCTGCGCAGTCGCCACCGGGTGAGTCGAACTCGAGCACGACAGACGTCGCGGGGCTCGCGAGCGCAGCGCCCAGGCGTTGCTTGATCGCGTCGTACGAGTCGAACCAACCCTCGTCGTGATTGGTGATCGGTCCGCACACTTGCACGACCGCAACGCTCCCGACCGCCTCGAACGGCTCGGGCGCTTCGAGCGTGACGGAGAACTCTGCGCCCCACGCGTTGCGTGCGATCGCGAGCATTCCGTGTTTGGTGAAGCGAGCGCGTCTCAAGGTTTCGTTTCCCCTCAGGCCGCTCTCGCCGTGAGCGAGGCGAGTTGTTCGAGATTCATTCGGCGCGCAGACTCGGGGAGCAGGCGCACGAGGTTGGAGAGCGCCTTCGCCGATGCAGGCTGCTTGATGGCTTCGGTGATCGTCGCAACGCTGCTCACGTCGTTCGCGGGGACGATCGGGATCGCGAAGCGGACGGCGAGCTCGTTGAGATCGAGCTTCATGTCGTTCGCGTCGAGGACGATCGTGAGCTGCGCGATCGCTTGCGCGACGTTGAGCAGCGTCTGCGCTTCGGCGGCGAGCTCCTTCGGCGTCGACGTGTCCCACTCGACGTTGACCCACCGGTTCTCGAGCGCGTCCTCGCCGTAGTTGCTCACGAGGTAGAACGGGAGGCCCTGCGTGTTGATCGTGTACGCGAGAGCGTCGCCGTCGCTCTTGATCAGATCTTCACGAATGCGTCGGTGGATGTCTGAATTCGAGAAGCCGGCGCCGCCTGTCGTCGTGACGATCTGGCCGGCGATCGCGATCATGATCTCGAGGTCGCTCGTGTCGATCTCTCGCTGGAAGACCTCGAAGCCGCGGCCGTTGCTCTCGAGGAGCTTCACGTCGTAGCCGGGCGTCATGCCAAAGACGGTGTTGACTCCCCAAGCCATGACCTTGGCGAACCACGATTGCTTTTGCGGCTCGCTCGCGCCTTGCGGCGACACTGCGACGCGCGCCGGATTCGCTAGCTTCGCGCCGTAGTTCGAGCGATGAAGCATCGCGTGTTCTTTGTTGACGAACGCGCGACCCAGCGAGGGCCACAGTCCGAAATTCCACGGGCCCATGCGAGCGCCGGGCACGTGCAAGATCCAACGACCGTCGCCGGGAGTGATCGGAAGCGCGCCGGCGAGCGAGATGAAGTACCAGCGGTTCTCGTTCCACCGGTATTGCAAGAACTCGGGATCGAGCCGAACCATCACCGGATAGGCGCGGCCCGCGACAGGCACGAGCTCCGCGACGCCGATGCCGATTTCAATGCCGTCCTCGAGCAGCGCGGCGAGCTCCGCCGGCGGAAACATTTCGTCGAACACCGAACGCGATCCGTTGTTGTCTCGAAGGGCCTCCGCGATCTGAGCGTCGCCGTAGAACTTCTTCGGCAAGCGCACGAGGCCAGCGGTGCGCGTGCCCATCAAGCCTTTGATTGCGCCGTCGCGTCGCATCGAGCGCGAGAGTTGCGCCGGCATCGCGATGTTTCCCGAGTCCGCTTGGACTTGCGCGATCTCAAGATCGGCGAGATACCAGCGCAGCCTCGTCGTTGGGAGGCCTTGGAGCTGTCCGCCGAGCGCGCGCCGCACGCTTCGCACGTTCGCGTCGTCGAGGTCCGGCCCGTACATCGCTGGCTGCTCATACGCGCTCACGCCGAGCAGAGCGGCGACGAGGACAGCGACACGACGAGCGAGGGCCACGAATGCAGAGAGCCACCCATTCGGCAAGCGCGCGAGTGAATTCCCCGAGCTGCGCGCAAGTAGCTACAACGATCGGGACTGCTACACGACGAGCGCGCGACGGTTTGGAGCGGCCGATCTCGGTGCATCATGCACTCGACGCACCTCGTCGCGGTGTAGCAGGCTCACCGCCGGTTGAACGGGCTCGCCGCGTACGGATCGAGGACCGGCGCATCTCCGAACTCGTCACGGTCAACAAGCGAGGCCGCTGTCGCGGGCTTCGCGCCCGGCGGCTCGTCGAGGTTCGGCGGTACCCACGTCGAGAGAATGCACGCGTCGCCGCGGTCCGGTGAGCGCCCGAGGATCGCGCGTAGCTCCTTCTTCGGTGTCGCCTTCGCGCGGTTGCGGACGTCCAGCTCCCACTTCGGCGCGTGGAGATCTTTCGCCAAGCGCGAGTCTTCGGGGAACGCTCCGCCGTCCTTCACCCACAGGTGAAATGACATGTACATCTCGTCGCGCACAAGATCGTATTCGTTCGGTCTCAGCTTCGCGCGCTCGCTCGAGCGCACGCCGTAGAGCTCGAACGCTGGCGCCCCTCCACGCGACTCGAGCTCCTCGATGTATGCGCGGAACCGATTGAAGATCTTTGCTCCGATTGGACCGTCGCGGTCGAGGATGACGAGCGGCTTGAGGTCGTTCAAACGACGGTCGACTTCGATCAGGCCAAGCGTTTCGACGAGGTGAGCGTCTTCGTTGAGGCCACGGCGACAGTGGAGCTTCGAGATCTTCCACTCGCGTCGCAGTGCCCACGCACTCTCGTCGCCAGCGCCGCCCGGTCCTGCAGGATCGAGCCCGAGGAAGAGTCGGCCAGGGACGAGCAGCGGGACGCCGTTCTCGTCAACGTGTTCGGCCCACCGTCGCTCGGCTTCAATGATCGCGTGGACGGAGAGGATCTTCCCTTCCTCCTTGAGCGCGTGCCGACCCTTCACGCGAATCGTGTAGAGCGGCGAGTCTTCGCCCCACTCCTGTTTTTTCTCTTCGATCCATTCGCGCGTCGCGTGACCGCGAATGACCTCGCGACCGAGGACAACGTTCGGTACTTCTTCGCTCGAGATCGTGAGCGTCTTGTAGAACTTCTTCTTCGATCCCTCGAAGGCCTCGAAGAACTCGCCCTCGGTGCGCGTCGGGTTCGAGAACATCGCGATGCGCGCGCCGCCCGCGCGGTTGCCTTCGATCGCCTCGAAGATCGGTTCGGGGATGCCCGAGGCTTCGTCGAGCAGGTACAGGAGGTTCTTGCCCGACACACCGGCGACGGCCTCGGCCTCGCGTGCGGTGAAGCCTTGGATCTCGCGGAAGTCATCCGAGATCAGTCCGGTCCGCGCCTTGTCGTGGAGGTCGCCGGTGATGAGTGCGGAGTGTGGGCACGGCCGAGGCCCCGTTCGCTCTCGACGCTCCACCTTCTCTTCGTCGAGCTGCTTGCACGCGACGCAGCGGCCAGAGAATGCGTGCATCATTCTCAACTCGCGCCAGAGGATCGCGTCCACCTGCCTCGAGGTCGTCGAGCTCATGACGACGCGCGCCTGGTCATACGAGCTGTAAAACCAAAGGGCGATGCCGGCAAAGGTGTGCGACTTGCTGATCTTGTGGCCACCGCGCACGGCAACGCGAGGGTTGTCACGGATCGCCTCGATGACCTCGACCTGTCGCGACCATGGCTCGACGCCGAGGATCTCGCGGAAGAATCCGACCGGGCTCTCGCGGTACCGAGGCGAGGGCCAAACGCTCGCTTCGGTTGTCTCCGCACCGAGCTCGACGGCTCGGCGAATCATCGCGCGCGCGAGGCTCTCGGCGAGGTTGCGCGCACGACGAGGAGCCGCGAGCCGACGGCGCTCGAGCTCCTCCTCGCGCGAGGTTGTCACAGTGAACGAACTGCTTTTTGCAGCGCGACGATCGCCTCGTTGCGAACCGCTTCGTGGGGCTCCTTCTCGATCGTCGCTTTGATCGCGGCGTCGAGTTTTGAGTTTGACGTGAGCTTGGCTTGTTTGCCGTCGTACACGTCGAGGAGTTCTTTGAGGCGAATCAGGAACGGCGACCCCATGTTGCCGCCGTACACGGTGTCGCGAATGAACTTCAGTTGCTCGTCGGTGATTCCAGTGATGTCAGCCATGATCGATCTCCAAAAAGTGAAAGGGTTCCACGTCACGACTCGCGCCCAAGGAGAGCGAGAGCTTCGCCGATCTCCCGCATACGCTCGGGCTCTCGCTCGAGGATGCGGACGATCGTCGCTTCGATCCGCTGCCACGCTGGCGAGCGGAGGATCTTCGCCTCGGAGATCGTGAGCGTCTCGCCCGTGATCTTCCCGATGGTCGCGAGCGTCGCCGCGGCGTGCTTGGCGATGCGCTGGCGCTCGATTGCTGGGAGCTTCGGATCGTTGACGAGCTGCAGATCGCGAAGGACGCTACGGCGAAGGGTGAGCGCAGCCGATAGCGTCGTCGGGTTCTCGACGTCTGGCGGGAGCTCGGGATCGTCGGGAGCGACGGGCTCGAGGGCCTCGACCGCCCACGTCCCAAGCGCGATCCGGAACTGCTTCTTCAGTTTCGTCGCGTTCTCTTTTGTCGGACGACGAGCACCGCTCAGCCAGTGCGACACGAGCGACCTCGAGACGTGGAGCCGTGCGCCGATCTCTTCGCTCGTCTTGCCGGTAAGGGCGAGGAGTCGAGCGCCTTCGCTTCGTGTTGTCTTCACAAGCGCTCCCTTCCCGTGCCGCCACACTCGCCGCAATTGCCCGAGCCTCGACACGGCCTGCAGACAACTCCGTGCACAATGCCGTCGCCTTCGCAGTGCTCGCACTCTCGCGAGCCGCAACACTCCGAGCAGCGAACGATCTCAACGAGCGGAGGATCGCCGAACACGAGTTGAGGTGTCGGCGTCCGAACGTTTGGACTCTCCTCGCGACCCATTCTCCGACCTACGACGAACCCAACGATCGGGCCCGACCCCGAGGCCACGAAGAGCGCGACGAGCTCGAGTGTCTCACCGAGGCTCATGTAGCCCCGTGCCCTGTAGCTCGAGTTTTCGGAAATTCTTCCCGGAGCGGTTCCTCAACACCCGTAGGCGTGGAGACCCCCTGTACTGTCGAGGCCCCCCTCATGCTCATCTGGACGCCTGGTCGCCGATCGGGACGAGTGTCCTTCTCTGAGCGTCCCTCTCGCAGTGTCCTTCCCTGGGGCTGGGACAAGGACACTAAAAAGTCTGGGCGAGTGTCCGAGTGTCCTTGGTGTTGTGTACTACGTACACAAACAACCCCCAGGGGGACGGACGCTCGAACTACCACTCGCAGAGAAAGAGAAGGACGCTCAAGGACGCTCAGCAAACTAGTCATGTAGCCCTCCAGATTTCTGCGTTGCGTGGACCCTTCTCGGCGACGAGAGATCCCTTCTTGGCGAGCGCCTTGAGGCCACCATAGAGGCGGTCCTTACTCACCTTGACCATGCGGTTCTTCAGCTCTGCCCCCGAGCTTCCGGGATGGGCCTTGACGAGCTCGAGGAGGCGTTCGCAGAACTGATCAAACGCAGCGCTTGCATCGATGCCCGACTCGCGCTGCTTGCTCTCGGCCTGCCTGAGAGCGGCCATCTGCTCGACGGGAATGTGCTCGCAGTAGAGCCCCCATTTCGGGTCAAGGACTGAGCCTCCGCTCGTATCTGTGATCATCTCCTCGTCGCAGAAGCGCAGGTACTGATCGTCAATGGTGTCGTCGATGCTCTTCTCGTGGACGATGCGAACAGGCTTGCGTTTGCCGCCGCTGATCAGGACGAACACGCCATCACACGCACCGAGGATCGAGCGACTGCCACGAATGGCGTCCTTAGCGTCGCGCACGTCTGCACCGCGTGCACCTGGACGACCGTTCGTTTGCGGCGGCTTAGTGGTGTGGTGAACGAGGATGAACGTGCAGCCAGTCTTGTCTGAGATGCGAAGGAGCTTGAGGATCACACGACCCATCTCCTCGTCCTTCTCTTGCGTGTGTTTCACGCTGGCGACGAGCGAATCGATGACGCAGATCTTGAAGCCGCGAACAGCAGCAGTGAATTGAGTCTCGCCCTCGTCGTCGTCGAGAAAGAGTTCTGGATGGTGCGAGACAACGAACTTGCCGGCGATGTCCTCGCGCGAGAGTTTGTGCGATCGCAGCATGCGGCGGAGGCGGTTGCGCCAGCCCTTCTTGGGTGCCTCGTAGTTTAGCCAGAGGACCTTGCCGGTCTCAGCGACGCGGTGCGCACCCCAGACGTCGAACGCGCCAGTGGCGATCGCGAGGGCGAGCTCGAGGAGAGCAAGCGTCTTGCCCGTGTACGCGTCGCCGGCGAATAGCGTGGCGCGCCCCGGCCCGATCTTGAGCGCGGGGATGATGTGATTCGTCGCTGAGTCGTCGCCGTCTTCAGCGGGCAAACACTCCTCAAGGCGCAGGCCAGCGAGTTCACCCTCGAAGGATTCGAGATCGCGCTGAGTCGAAGTGAGCAGCTCGGCAAAGGTCTCTCCGTCGAGGTAGGCGCGGGCGGCGGCCTCTTGCAGTTTGCCGATGATGGCGCGACGACGAGCACGCTCGATCACGATTGCGGCGTAAGAGCCGACGTTGCGAGGCACGACGTCGAGCACGCCGCCAAGAATGTCGTTGATGTATGCGGGGCCACCTACGGCCTCGAGTCGTCCGCAGTCGCGCAGCCAAGTCATCACCGTCACGTTGTCGACGGGCGAGTTTGCGCCTTTGAGAGCCAAGCAAGCGGTGAAGATCCAGCGGTGAGGCTCGCTGTAGAAGTGCTCGGGCCGCAGGGTACCGAGAGCAGCAAACACCGTCGCGCTAGCCTCGGTCCCCGGCGAGCCGAGGATGACGGAAAGGACACCCGCTTCGGCGTGTAGATCGTGCGGAACGACGACACCATCAACGGTGCGCGGGACCACTTGGACGATCTCTCGGTCCCTGCGATATCCGGTGTCTTTTCGTTGAGCCATCAAAACAGCCGTCCCTGTCCTTTGAACTGCTTGGGTGCGACGCAGTGAATCCAGTGAGGCTCGCCCTTGTGCTCGCCGGAGAGATTGACCGGCATCTGCTTGCCGGTCTCGGACGCGACGAAGCAGATCCACGCCTGACAGCTCGCCGCTTTGCAGCGAAGGGCGCGAGCCTGAGCGGGCACGTCGTAGCGCTTGGTCTCGCTCACGGGCGGTGTGCTCGACGTGCGCTCGGCCGCTTGAGTGGGCGGATCTTCACCTTCTCGTTGCCCTCGATCAGCACCTCGAAAGAGCGCGAGCCAGCCGCGTACGAACGGATCTGGTGCTTGCGCATGGCGAGCAGCACTTCCCCCTCGCAACGCTCGCGCTTCTTCGCCGCGCCTTTGGCAACTTCCTTCGCGAGCTGCAGCGCCTCGACTGCCTCTTCGACATCCTTGTGCACCTTCGGAGCAGTGCCGGGGATATTGAGCTGCTTGGGTACCTTCGTGCTCGCTTCGGCTTTGGCAAGATGCTCGGCGACCTTCGCAGTGAGCGGATCGGCCCTGAGTCCGCGCTTGGCCTTCATCTCACGGATCTCTTTGCTGTTCGTCTTGGTGGTCATGTGAACTCCAACTCAATGCGCACTCCGCGCGTGCCTCGTTTGCCTGGTTTTTCTGCCCGATAGATGACGTCGACAGCCTTGCCTTCGCCGAAGGTGCGATCGTCGACCTCGAAGGTCCTCGCGATCCCGTCGACGATGAACTTCATGGCCGCGACGAGGTTGTCGTCGTCGAGGCCAGCGCCCGAGCACACGCGTCCGATCGTGATGTACGACAGACGAAGCAACCGAGCGCTCATGTCGCGGTAGTGGAGTTCGAGGCCTTGCTTGACTGCAGAGTGCACGCGATCGCGCAGCTTGGCGTCGAGGCCTCGAGTCATCGCAAACAGCTGACCGCGAGACATCTTCGAGCCGAAGAAGCGATTGCGCTGGTTGGGCGAGGCGGTCTTGAGCTGCGATAGGTACACCTCGAGCAGCGACGGCCCGTGAGAGCTTGCCCAGCCCATCGCCTTGGGATGCACCGTGTCGGGGCGCATGAGCGTGAGCGCACCAGGAGGCGCGGCGACACTCGGCGGGTCGACATGCGCAGGCTTCACGCGAGGGCGAAACTTTGCGCAGAAATCAGGAATCGAAAGTGAGCGCCGCTTGCCGATCTTGATGTGGTCCACGAGGAAGCGCCCGCACTTGCACGCGTCGTCGATCGCCTTCTTGCTGCGCTTCAGAGTCAGCATGTCGCGCGCGGCGACGGGTTGCGCGGTTCCGCTGCATGGGCGTAGGTCAGCGATGCAGCGAGAGTCCAGTCGATGAGCGCGCTCATGCGGCTGCTCCGCTTGAGTGACCCAAATGCGTCACGCCGCAAACGCGCAGCGCAAAAGTGTCAATCGATGGACAAAAAAAGAGGCCAGCGAACTCGAGGCTCATCGAGGGCCCCTCGCGGCCAGCATGCTGTCGAGCGCATCCGACAGCGCGACATCGAGCCGCTTTCCACTGCCGTAATGGAGCCCGCGAACGTCTCGCAGGCGCAGGCGGTAGTCCCCGTCACAGACTTCGATTCGAACAATACGTGCGCCGAGCCGCGTGAGGAGCTGGTCGATACCGGCGAGCGTCGTCTCGCGAGAGACGAGCGGACCCACACCAACTAAGGAAAGTGCGCTCATGACCGACACCCCACGTTCAGTGCCGAACTATTTTCGGAATTTCTTTTACGTGACGGGTCAACGACTTGCGTGCACTTTGCACGCGTGTTCAGCGCCGACGTTGTTCCGGTGCGCATTGTGATCACCTGCGCCGCTGTCGCGTGACCGACTTGCGAGGCACGCATGCGCAGTGCCCAAATCGAGCAAGACGCTTCATCACTGCTGATATGCAGATCCATACGCGCCCCCTATGCCGATCGCTTCGTTGGTTCAGAGGCGACGACGCGTGCGTTCTCACTGAGCCATCGCGACCAGCGCACGCCGCCCTTGGTGGCGACCTCGATCGCCTTTGCGAAGTCGACGCTGATGCGCTGCCAACGCTCGCCGTTGATCACCCGCTGAACGGTGATCCGATCGAGACGGTGCAGTTCACAGAACGTCGGGATGCTCATCCCGTTTTTCGTGAGCCAAGCTCGGAGGTCCTTCGCGCCTTGCGTGATTCGTCGCTCACTCATGCGACACACCTTGGCGCTTTTATAGAACGGTGTCAATTGGAACGTGTAACCCGGCACTTTCCGCAATGAGCATGATGGATTCAAGTTGTCTCATGAGCAAACACCGCGGTCGGGTGCCTAGGACAGATGAGGAGAAGTCAGCACGAGCGCAGCGGTTCAAGAGCCTGCGCACCACGTTCTTTTCCACGCAGCAGGCCTTTGCAGACGCAGGAATTGATGTGGGGATTGAACGAACCTACGTCTCCAAGTTCGAGAGCGGCGACAACCTCATCACAACGGGCGATATGCAGGGTCGCGTCGCAAAGGTCTTCAAGGTCTCGGGCGCAACGCTGCAGGCCTACCTCGACGGCAAGCTTCCGATCACAGACGTCATCGCTGAGCATCATCGGCTGCCGACGAAGCCTCATGAGCGTGAAGATTTGCCGATCGGTCTCGCAAATGCTGTCGCGCACCACTCGCTCGCAAAACATCCGCGCTTTCACGCTGCAGTCGCTGCAGCCTCAGTCGTTCGAAACGAAGCTGGACTCGATAGGTTCACGGAGCAAGCGTGGAGCGAACTCATCGAGAAGACGATTCGCGCACTAGAATATGGGGAGTTCCAATCGACTAGAACAAGTCAAGAAGACTTGCCGCCGAAGCCAAAAGGAATCCCAAAGCGTACGCGTTGACGCTGCGCCGCGATGGAGTTTCCATTGCACGATGGAGGGGGCGCTACTCGAAGGCTTGGCAGAGGCTCTCTATCGAGAGGCAGGCTTCGAACCCGACGAACCAGAGTCTCCAGTGACACTCGCGCGCAACGTCATTGGGCAGGACGCTTTGGAGATTGTGCCGCCGGGAGCGCTTCGATTTACGCCCGCGCAACTTGCGCTCGTGAA
The DNA here is from genome assembly GCA_043785265.1 of Myxococcales bacterium. GTDB lineage: Bacteria > Myxococcota_A > Polyangia > Polyangiales > Polyangiaceae > JANYHY01. The sequence continues at coordinate 32,114 of JAYVXK010000556.1, forward strand.
TGGTCGCTGGCGCATCTTCGTTCGCCGTGCCGAACAGCAAGCGATGGCGTTCTCTATCGCGCACGAGCTTGCGCACTGGGCGTTGCGACGGGAGGGCTATCAGGGCCAAGACGAAGAGCGTCTTGCTGACTATCTTGGTGCCTGCATCGTCGCGCCCGCGTCGGCTTTCGCACGAGCGGTGAAGGCTGTCGGCGACGACATGGCGGAACTCTCGGAGATCTTCGGAACGACCCAATCGCTTGTGGCGCTGCGTTGGGGAGAACGAACGTCCACCCCACTCGCGCTTGTGCGGCCGGGTCTCGTTCGCGTGCGCAGTCAGCTCGAGTTCGTGTGGCCAGACGAGGGAACGATCCGGCGTTGGGCGCAAGGCAAGCCGCCACGCGGACTCGCGAAGACGAAGCTCACCGACGATCCAAGACGCGTGCTGCTGATGGCCGACGAGTTCGCTGAACTGGGCTAGCAGCCGCAGACACCGCCGTGGTGCGAACAGCAACCCTGATGTCCCGGGCAAGCGCATGAAGGCGAGCAAGCGCCATCGCAACACCGGGCATTGCCACCACACACCACAGCTGGCGCTGGAGTTGGTGGAGTTGGCTTGGGGCGAGCTGATGCAATGGAACTCGCGCACTGCTGCTCGCAATAGGCCTTGATCTCGGCGGTCTTCACAGAAGGCCCCTCCAAAGTGAAGTTGCAGCCTTTGGTCTTGCCGTTGATGCAATCGCCGAACGCCGCCTGTGAGGCCACGTTCGAAACTGCGTCGATCTCCCGTTGGCAGAGTTCACGACAAACGTGGCGTTCTTTGTCGTTGACAGCCCACTCATCTGGCGTCGTCTCTGCGTCGCAGTCGTGAGTCGATAGCCTGGCGGCGCACGACCGGAGCACAGTCGATGCCCATCGCAGAACGGCCTCAACACGCTGAGCTTCTGTATCGCGCTGCGATTGTTCGGCCTCCTTCCGAGCGATCATGTCCTGTACACCCTGCTTGCGATCGCGCTCGGCGTTGATCGCATCCTGCTGAATCTTCCGACGCTCCAAAGATATGGCCTTCTCCTGTGCCTGAGCGATCGCCGTCGACAAAGGGGCGCAGTCTCGCGCTGAGAAGAGTTTTTGGGCCTCTTCATTGCACCGTATCTGCGCGACGTACGCCTCGTGGCGAGCCTCTGCGCAATCAGCGACGGTGTCGCACCGCTCTGCATGCTCGACGGCGGGTTCAGGCACCGCTGCAGCGCAGGCGATGACAAGCGTCGTACCGACGAGAACAGACCCCCAAGCTTTCGCCATGGCACAAACCTACGGGTTTGCCGCGCTCACGAGCGGCGTTATTCATTTGATACGTTCTAGTTGACACCGTTCGATGTGACACGTATGGTTAGGTCATCGGTAGCGCAACGAAGCGCGCCAGGAGGACACCATGACGAACCCCGACTGCACGCGAGCATCACACGAAGAGCTAAAGCTGGACCGCTCGCGCTGGGAGGCGTGCAAGAGCGTAGGCGTTCAAAAAGATCCCGAGGGCGATCTCGAGCTGCGCAACTGCAACGACTGCGGGTCGACTCTCGCGGTCTATGCCTCGGTGTCGCAATGACGCTCGCGGTTCTCGTCGCCGACGTTGCGACCTCACGCGCGACGTTCGAAGTCTCGCTCGCCGAACTTGAGCCCGCGAGCGCGGTCACGCTGCGCGACGCGTTCGACGAGATGTTCGCGCAGACGGACGAGTGGGCGAAGCGCGCGGCGGACGTCAAGGTCACATCTCTCGATCAGATCCGCGAGATGCGTTTCGCTCGCGAGTGTCGCCTGGCACTGCGCGAGATCCGAGTGAATGCAGAGAAGGCGCGCAAGCGATTGAAGGAAGACTCGGTTCGTCGCGGCAAGGCGATCGACGGACTCGCAAACGTGATCAAGGCCTGCATCGAGCCAATCGAGGCGCACCTGCTCGAGCAGGAGACGTTTGCAGATCGACACGAGCAGACGGTGCGTGACGAGAAGGCCCGACAACGAACCGAGGTGCTCGTGGCGTACGGCGTGAATCCGGCGACGTACACGAGTCTCGGCGAGATGGCTGACGACACATGGGAGACTGTGCTCGAGCAGGCGAGGCTCGCACACGAGAAGCGCCTCGACGACGCACGCAAAGCGGAACTCGTTCGCATCGAAGCCCAGCGCATCGCAGCAGAGCGGCTCGAGGTAGAGAAAGCGGAAGCTGCTCGCCTTGAGGCCGAGCGAGTCGAGCGTGAGCGTGTGCAAGCAGCCGAGCTCGAGGCGACGAAGGCACAACTTGCCGCCGAAGCCGAGCAGCGCAAGGCAGCAGAGCAGGCGCGTGTCGAGGCGGATCAACTCTACCTGCGTGAGAAGTACGCGGCCGATCTTGAGCGCAAACGCGAACTCGCTGCAGTCGAAGCCAAGGCGGCGAACGAACTCGCGCAGGCGAATCAAGCCACCGCCGACAAGCAGGCGAGGCTCGATGAGGTAGAGCGCCTCGCTCGAGCAGCGCAAGCGGAAGACATCCTTCGCGTCACACGAGAGGCCGCGAAACGTGAAGCGGCCGAGCTCGCGCCCGATCGAGACAAGCTTCGCGCGTTCGCCGACGGGCTTCGCACCCTCGCCCCTCGAGGGCTGACGACAGAGCGCGGCAAGAAAGCCGGCGTCCACATAGCGGGACAGCTCGCGAAACTGAGCGACTACGTGTCGAAGATCGCGGGTGAGCTATGAGCGCTCACCATACGCGTCGACAGTTCGGCGATCTGTCACCCGAAGAGCGCGCCGAGCTGGCGAAGTGGATTGCCGCACGCACTCTCGATCGCGCCGCCAGAGAGATCGGCTGCGCGCGCTCGACGATCCAATCGCTGCACGAGAGGGGCTGCGCAGACGTGAGCAGTTGGAAGCACTCGCAGCGTACGGACAGAAAGCGGCGGGTGCGCAGTGAGCCACATCACCAACGATCGCAAAACGAAGTTCGTCCTCGGTTACCGCACAGGGACAGGCCATCGAGGCACGTGCTCGTTGTGTGCAGAGCCGATCACTGTCGATCAGAAGTACCACCTCGAGACCGGCGATCGCTTCGTCGACGGCAAGATCATCAAGGCCACCTTCAAGCACTGGGAATGCTCGCTCACGAAGCCAAAGGCGGTGGCCCATGACTGATTTCAGGCGAACGCTCATTGCGGCAACAGTCGCGCAGAGCCTGCTAGCGGTCCACTCTGAACACGAGGATGTGCCCTGCGTGGTGGTGGGTACGCCGCTGCGAGTCTCGCGTGGGCAGGTGCTCATCAGCGTGCTGAGTCCGGGCACGTCGGGACGAGGCACTGAGAGCCAAATCCCGCTGGAGTCGATCTGCGACGTCGAGCTGCTCGGCACACCAAACAAGCGCGTGCTCGATGTCCTCGAGGAAGATCTCAAGCGCGTGCTCGATGTCCTCGAGGAAGATCTCAAGCTCGCGCGCATGACCGCTCACTTGAGCGACGACAGCGAGCCAGCGGTTGGCGCAGCAACTCTTGGAAAGGGCGCATGAAATGACCACTCAGAAAACTGCGAAGGCTGACGAAGATTTCGACATTTGCTCTTTGCACGAGCGTCCCTACCTCGGCGCGCACTCGTTGCCCTTGAAGGCGGACGGCGCGCGAAAGGCAGTGCTTCTCATCCGCGACGTGAAGGGCGCGAAGGTGCGTGCGGGCAAGGGAGCGAAGGAGCAGCTTCGTGCCGTGATGTTTTTTGAAGGCCTCGAGAAGGGCATGGTCATCAATCGGACAGCGCAAAAGACGCTCTTCTTACTCTTCGGCTCAACGATGAAGAGCTCGCTTGTAGGAAAGAAGATCGGACTCTACGCGACGACGTGCCGCTACGGCGACGGCACCACAGGCCCAGCGATCCGCATCTTCGAGAAGCGCGTCGATGGGATTGCAGCGGTGGGCCCAGAGATCGCGAAACAAATGGATGCGGCTCGGCGAGAGGAAGAACTCGCTCAGCGCCAGAGTGAGGCGAACGGTGAGGGGTATATCGATCGGCCGCCGGCGCCAGAGATCCCCGACGTTGGAGGTGATCTGTGAAGGTCCGCGATCAGCGCGACGGGCGCGTTCACTACTCGGGATTGCGGCACATGAAGCGTTCACCGGCGCATTATCGGCAATACTGCGAGACACCCTTCGAGGCGACGCCGGCGATGCTGCTTGGCACGCTCACTCACGCGTCGCTATTCGGCAACCAACCAGGCCGAGAGATTGCCGTGTGGCAGGGCGAGAAGCGCAACGAAAAGGGTTATCAGGCTTGGAAGGCCGGCGTGCTCACGGACGCGCGCAACCGCAACGTCGAAGTCACTATCGCCACGCTGCCCGAGATCGAGCATGCACAAGAGATCGCCGACGCTGTGCGAGCGCAAGACGCGTCGCGACCCGATGGCCCGCTGCTGTTCGCACCGGCCTGCGAGTACGAAGTCTCGCTCAAGTGGGAAGACTGCGGCCTCGAGCTCGCGACGGGAGGCGTCGACGTGCTCAATCGAGCAAAGCGCTACGCCGTGGATTTCAAGACCTCGACGAACACCTCACCGTGGCGCTGGTCGAAATTCGCATGGGACATGGGCTACCACGTGCAAGCCGCGATGTATGAACGCGCGCTGTGTTGCAACGGCGTGGACGTGACCGATCTCTACTGTGTGGGCGTCGAGGTCGATCCGCCCTACGCAATGACGGCTCTTCGATACTCGAAGCCGCTGCTCACGATCGACATGAACACCGACTTGCTCGAGCTGGGGCGTCGCGAGATGACGGAGCTGCTCGAGCGTATCAAGCACTGCGAAGCGACAAACGAGTGGCCGGCGTACACGCTCGCTCCCATCGTGTGGGTGCCACCCGACAACGTGCTGAGTCGCATGACTGAAGTCAGCTTTGAAGAAGAGGCCGCTCAATGAGCGCGGTCGCCAAGCTGAGCATTGTGGTCCCCTGCCCTTGCTGCGACGGTGAACGCGCGAAGCTTTCACAGCTCGAGATATTTGCGCTCGGCGTCGCCGTTGGTGAGGCATTCAGAAGCCCTCATGATTTCATGTGCACAGTGCATCGCGAGGCTTATGGGCCCGCGGTCCAGGCTGCGATGAAGGCAATCGCTCGATGAGCCCCCCACTCTTGGAGCGCCCACCCGAGGTGGTGAACACCTGCCCGTGCGGCGAAAGCTACACGCGCGACTCGTGGACCAAGTTGGTGCTCGTCGTCAAGAACTACCTCGGCCTCGAGCTGCGCAATTGCTCGTGCGGCTCACCGCGGGCGATCGAGGTCAACCAAGCGAAGGAGACTGGAACGTGATGGCGAAGAAAAGTCAAAAGCGAAAAGCTCGAGGCAGCGTGCGTCCCGAACTTGCTGCGCTCGAGAAGCAGGCAAAGACGCACGAGACGCGAGCGCGCGATGCGCTGGGCAACGCGTGGCGAATGACGTCCCGCATCGCCGACGGCACGAAGCATTTTGCCGATTATGAGGACGAAGTTCGAGGATTCATCCTCGACGCATCCGACGAGATCATGGCCGCTCGAACAGTGCGAAACGTAGCGCACGATCTCGTTCACGGGTTCGACGAATGACAGAAGAGGACATCTACGAGTTCGTCCGCGAAGCTCTCACCCCGACTCTCGTGTCACTACGAACGGAGCGCGGGACGGTAGTGCTACCCACGCTGATTCGGCTTGTGACAGAGCTGGCAATCGAGAACGAGATGCCGGACGGCGCGTTCGACTTCGTGGTCAACACCATACGACTGGCACACGCGACGAAAGGAGAGCGTGGGTCGTGAGCATGGCGAACGCCACTACTCCGCGCTCGAAGACGACCACTGAGCAGAACGTCCGCACACCGGGCGACTTCCTCATCGCAATCGAGCGCCGCTTCGGTCCAATCACCTTTGACCTCGCGGCCGACGCTGATTCCCATGTCACCGCAAACAACAAGTACTTCTCGCCAGCTCAAGACTCTCTTGTGCAAACTTGGCCGACGACGGGAGTCAATTGGCTCAACCCGCCGTTTGGGGACATTGGCCCGTGGGTTGAGAAGGCGAGGGACTGGGTACTGAGCACCCCTGCGTGGATGGGTGCACTGACTCTCGTGCTCATCCCTGCGAGTGTCGACACTGCGTACTGGGACGCCTTCGTACGCGGCTACGCACGTGTAGAGGCGCTCAAGTCCCGAGTGAAGTTCGTCGGCCACACCCAAGGGTTTCCAAAGCCTCTCGTGCTCCTGACGTATGACCCGAGGTTTCCGCGGCAACATGGCATCGTGGATCGCTGGGATTGGAAGCAGTCGTGACTGTCGTCCTCGAGTACGAGCTCGGCTGCTCGAATTGCAAGCGCGGATGCGTGCTCGAACACGGGCATGCGTGTTGTCCTGTCCACGGCGTGTGTGTTGGCGGAATGCTCGTTCGCACCGGCAGAACGCGCGACCGACAATTCGTGTCTCCCGATCGCTTCCCTGAGCCGCAGCCGTTTCGATGAACGCAGCCCGCGTCGCTCACCTCCTTCGCGAACTCGCCGCCGAGCTTGAGGCTGTCCCCACGCCTGCCGAGTCCGAGCCGAAGAAGCGAACTCGACGCGCGCCGATCGTCGTGCCTTCCACGCAGCCCGTCGATGAGTTAGCGGTGGCCGATGCGCGGAGACGTCTCCGCCGGATTGGAAAGTACGTCCCATGAGACGCAAGCGAGGCACCGGAACGATCACGGCACACAGCGGCGGATTCGTCGCGAGGCTTCCCGATCAAGAGCGCTCGTCGCTCGGAGTCTTCCCGACCTACGCCGAGGCAGAGACTGGGCTCAATGCAGCATGCTTCCTCCTTGCGAGCGGTGAAGTCTCATCGGCCAAGACGCTCGACGCTTACGGCAAGCGAGTACTCGACCGTCGCGAACTCGACGGCTATCGCGGAGTGCAGCAAGAGCGATCGCGCTGGAAGACGCACGTCACACCATGGGAATGCTCGTCGTGGCCGCTCAAAGCCATCACGAAGGCACACGTATTGTCTTGGGTGCGTCAGCTCCGCGCAAAGAAGCTCTCCGATCAGACGATCCGCAACTCGCTCAACGGTCTGCGCTGCGCCCTCCGATCGGCGGTCGACGACGGACTGATTGACTCCAACCCTTGCGCCGAGATCTCAGTCAAGAGTCATGGGCGCACAACAGATCCGCTCGGTCAGGCGCTCACCATCGACGAACTCGTCCACCTCATCGCGAACGCTGACGTCGATGGGCGCCACCTCATCGCGTTCGCCGCGGGTACGGGTCTCCGACAGGGCGAGCTTCGCGCCCTGCACACGTGCGATGTACACCTCGACGGCGACACACCACACGTGATCGTCCGGTACGGATCTCCGAAGCGACCCACCAAGCGGGGTAAGTCTCGTCGCGTGCCGCTCTTCGGGATGGCGCTCGCCGCCGCGCAGTCGTACACGCCGGGCTTGACGATCTTCTTTCCGACGGTGCACGGGCACTACCGACCACGTGGGCGCGTTGTCGCGCTCCACGCCTGGAAGGCGTGGACGAAGCAGTTTGCGCGTCGCGTTCGCTGGCACGATCTCCGTCACACGTGCGCGACGCAGTTACTCCGCGGAGGCTACGGCGAACAGTGGACGCTCGAGGAGGTGCGCGACATGCTCGGTCACTCCACGATCCGAGTCACCGAGAGATATGCACACTTCGACGGGTCGCTCGCAGAGGCCCGAGCGGTAAGGCACCGTCAAGACACCAAGGCACCGAAGAGCGATCGCGCGCCGGAACAATTGGCCGCTGAAATCCTGGAGAAAACGGAGAGGCGTGGATGGGATTTGAACCCACGTATGTCGGTTTTGCAATGCATCGCAGAACCTAGCAGTGTCGAGACGTTGCATGCTCTCCGTGCCTTATCGGTGTCGCTTCTCGAGCGTGCAGCACGGCGAGATCCGGCGTGTGCCACTCGTCGGCTTGTGCGCACGGCGGGGGAAATCGTGGAGTTGATCGACCTGATGCCGCTTGAGCGCGAAAGGGCTAGATTCGGGTGAGTACCCACACATGAACCAACGCAGTCGTGAAACCCGGTTTGCCAACCTTCGACTCAAGGTGGTGGACGACTATGCGGACGGTATCATCTCGCACGATGAACTTCTTGCTCGCCTCGAAGAGGTAGAACGCAAACGTGCTCTGCCTTCGAAACCGAATTGGGCGAAACTGCGCGCTGCAGTTTGGGAGCGAGACGAGGGCATTTGTCAGGTGTGCTGCAAGCCCATCGATCCGAGCTACTACGAGTGCGGACATATCGTAGACCGAGCAGTGGACGGCAAAGACGAGATGGTGAACTTGCTCGCCATGTGCAACGCATGCAATCGAGCGAAGCCGATTCACGCCACCCGTGGAGACTTCTTTGCCTGGCGTTGAATGGCCGTGACGCACAGCTCGGCCGTTTGTCGTTTTGCCTAACCTCACGATCGTGGTACGACGCCAGTGTACCTACAGAGCGAAGCTGCAGCGTCTTTCGGGACAACGAGTTGCTCGCCATTGGGAACAGAGGAGCACGGAAAATTGTCGCTTGGCCCCACCATGTCCGAAAAGCACCACCAAGAACCACGAGTTTTTACCTTCACGCTGACAATTTGCGCAGCGGAGGATGGGTCTGGCGAATGGATCGGTCACGTACTGGATGTAGATACCGTAAGCCAAGGATCGACACCCGCTGAGGCACAAGAGCGAGCAAGAGAAGCGGCTACGATGGTCGTCGTCGACGAGCTGAACGCTAACCGCGACCCCATGTTGCGAACTGCGCCAATTGAATGCTGGACGAAACTCAACAAGGCACTCGGCGGAAAACGGACGGCGGTTCGACTCCAAGATGTCGACCCAAAAGATCACTCGAAGATGTTCGTAGTCTTTATGATGCTCGCATTCGTGCGGCCGGCAGGGCGACTATCCAACGTAACCGAGCTCGCCAAGCTCCGAGCTGTGCCCCCAGCCGAACGTGTTGAAGAGCCGATGCGCAAACGTGCGTGATGAGTGTACGTCTGCGTGATCTCGCTCGCGTTGCTAAGAAGCAGTGGCAACTCTCGCTTCTGAAACCCGATGGTACTTCGCATTGGAAGTTCACCGACGGTACGGTGTCCTATCCTGTTCCCTGCCACAACGGGCTTAGGACGGAGATTCGAAGCGAGTACCTTCGAGGCTTCTGCAAAGCGTTTGCACACCGTGGCGTCACGCTTGAAGAACTGATGAAGCACCAGTAACGCTGGTGGTGCGATGGCCACCATTCCAGTGTCAGACAACTTCACGCCCGCACAAGTGAGCTTGCTGCTGTCAGCCCTCGACAAGGCGAGACAAATTCAAGCAACAACGAGAACTAGCCAAGAGTCTTGGAATGTCTCAGCCTGCATTGTCAAACCTGCTCAAACGCAAGTGGGCCCCCAGCCTCAAGACAGCGAGAGCCATCGCCGACATTGATGGGCACGCAAGCCTTGAAGCGATGATTGGGCCCATAGAAATGACAACAAGCAAACCCATCAAACCTGTTGGCGTTCCGTTCCCCAATCTCGAAGCGTGCATCTCGTATTGGGCTGCTCGAAAACAATGGTCTCCGTGGACGATAGCGGCTGCGAAGGCAGGGTACTTTGGCGCCAAAGACATCGATGGGCCCGAGTGGGAAGCGAAACTAGACGCGCTCGAAGCCCTGTTGGGCAAGGGATTGGGAGAGTGAGAAGGTGCTCACGGGCAACGTAGCCACCTGCGATCGCCGCACGTCCTGCACTGGAACGACGGCGACAGTCATCGCGACAACCTTCGAAGCTGCGCGTGACGAGCTTCGTGCACTGGGCTGGCTCGAGTGCGCTCGCAAAGGTAGGGCGCAAGAAAAGTGGCACTGGTGGTGTCCCGCATGCACGCCGAGCTCACCCACGTCGATGGGATTGTCGACTTAGTGGTGCATCACTTAGTACAGCTCCCCAGAAGAAAGTACCCAGCCGGGAAGTTGGCCCAGTTCGGCGGGATCTGACGTTGTTGGCGCATGACGCCGACACCGATCCAGATCCGTTTGACTCTCGAAGAACGACAAGAGCTCGAATCCCGTGCCCGCGGACTTCGCACAGCGCACCGCGATGTCGTTCGCGCGAAGATCATTTTACTCATCGCGCAGGGACAGCCGTTGGCCGTGGTGGCGCGAGAGGTGAGCCGGGAACGCAAAGTGGTTAGAAAGTGGGCACACCGTTTCATGAAGAAACGGTTGCAGGGATTGCTTGATAAGTCCGGCCGGGGTCGCGTTCCGGTTTTTTCCCCCGGTGGTGGCTACGACGCTGGTGAAGCTCGCGTGCGAGCTGCCTGACAAAGTCGACCGTTCGCTGTCGATGTGGAGCTGCGCGGAATTGGCTCGGACTGCCATCGAACGCGGCATCGTCGACACGATCTCCGCGCAGACGGTGCAGCGGGTCCTCGCATCTCGCAAGCTCCGACCGTGGCGTGTTCACCATTGGCTCAGCCTAAAAGTCGCGATGGACGAGTCATTTCTAAAGACCGTCGTGGACGTGTCGGACTTGTACAGCCGACCTATGGTTGCTCACGAGCAGATCTGGAGCCTCGACGAGAAGACATCGCTCCAGCCTCGCACGCGCTCGGCACCGAATCTTCCACCGCAGCCAGGCGGTGTGCCGATTCATGTCGAGCACGAATACGAACGCAAGGGGGCCGCCCAGCTTTTCGCGGCGTTCAACATCCAAACCGGACACGTCATCGGCATCTTGCGATCGCGAAAACGCCAGATTGAATTTATAGAACTCCTCGAAAGTATCGACGCACAGGCATCGGACGACGTCACGAGCGTGGTGATCGTCTGCGACAACATCAGCATCCACAAGGGAAAGCGCGTCCGCGCCTGGGTCGAGCGCCATCCCCGATTTCGCATGCAGTTTACGCCCGTGCATTGCTCCTGGATGAATCAGATCGAGCAGTGGTTCTCCATCCTGCAGAGGAAGCGTCTCACTGCGCCAAACTTCGCCGACCTCGCCCAATTACAGGAACGCGTCCTCGCCTTCATCTCCGAATGGAACGATCATGCCCATCCCTTCGACTGGAGCGCGACATCTTTCGACAAGGTGCTCGCCAAGGTCGACGCCGCTATCAAGGCAGCCGCGTGAACCCGCAGAGTGGGTACTTTCTTCTGGGGAGCTGTACTAAG
>JAYVXK010000557.1:0-5829 GCA_043785265.1 Myxococcales bacterium
CGCGACAAGAGGGCGAGGCTGATGGTTCCGCCGATCACGACGACCGCGAGAGGTTTCTGCGTCTGAGATCCGATCCCGTGAGACAGCGCTGTCGGCATGAGCCCCAACGTAGAGACGAGCGCTGTCATGAGGGCTGGCCGGAAGCGCTTGACCGCTGCCTCGCGCGCCGCCTCCTCGATCGAAAGGCCTTCCACGTCACGTAGTCGCTGGAAATACGTGACGACGAGGATCGCGTCCTGAATCGAAATGCCAAAGATGGAAATGAACCCCATCGCCGCGGCGACAGAGAAGTGTATGCCCGTGACCAACAGCGCGATGACGCCGCCCGCGCATGCAACCGGGATCGAAATGAGAACCAGAGCGGTATCCACCCACGTCTTGACCGCGCTGTACACGAGGAAGCCGATCAGGAGCAGCGTGATCGGGATGACTATTGCGAGTCGACCGAGCGCCTCCTTCAGCTCATTGATCTCGCCGCCCCATTCGAGGTGAGTATCGTACGGTAGCTTGACGTCCTGTTTGATGCGTCGTTGGGACTCGGCGATGGTGCTGCCAAGGTCGCGCCCGCGGACCGAGAACTTCACGGGGACATACCGTTTGCCGTCCTCGCGGAAGATAGATGATGGGGCGTCCTCCTGAGTCACTTTGGCGATCTGACCCAGCGGCACACTCCCTCCGCCGGGTGTTGCCACAACGATCTCGCGAATGGACTCGACCGAGTTGCGATACGGCTCGAGCCAGCGGACTGTGAGAGCGAAGTGCTTCTCGCCCTCGAATACATCGGTCACTGCGCTACCGCCAATCGCAGCCTCCACGACCTCCTCGACATCGCCAGTGTTGAGGCCGTAGCGCGCGCACGCTGCTCGATCGGGTTCGATTTTCACGCTCGGCTGCCCCAGCGAAGGGAAGATGCCGAGGTCTTTGACACCATTCACAGTGGACATCACCCCAAGGATTTTGTTGGCGTTGTCCTCGTTCGCTCGCAGATTGCTGCCTGTCACTTTAACCGAGTTTTCGCCTTTGACGCCGCTGATACCTTCCTCCACGTTGTCGCTGATTAGCTGGGAGAAGTTGAACACGACGCCAGGGAACGCGTCCGTCATCTCCTTGGACATCTCGTCGGTCAGCTGGTCCTTGGTCTTCCCACTCTTCCACTGATCGAACGGTTTGAGGGGTGCGAACAGTTCGATGTTGCCGAAGCCAGAAACATCGGTGCCGTCGTCTGGTCGGCCAAGCTGGGAGATCACCGTTTCGACCTCCGGGCGGCTGCGATTGGCTTCGTCACACGGCCTACCATCGGTCGGGCAACCGAGGACGATGTTGCGCATGCGCCCGACGTACTTCTGCGATTGATCGAGCGATATGGAAGTTGGAAGAGTCGCACGGATCCAGAAGTTTCCCTCTTCGAGCTTCGGCATGAATTCGCTTCCCAAGAAAGGGAAGAGACTGATGCAGAGCACGGACATCACGAGTGTGATCACGACGGCGATCCAAGGCTTGCGAAGCACCGCGTTCGAAGGCGGAGTGTAGATGCGATGCAACGTCCGCATCACGAGGTTGTCTTTTTCGGCCTGTTGCGGCGGAATGAAGCGCGACGTGAGCACTGGCGTCAATGTGAGCGCCATCAAGATCGCTCCTCCAATGGCGAACGCGTACGTGAATGCCATCGGAGCGAAAATGACGCCGGAGACACCCGTCATCGTGAACAGCGGCAAAAGGGCCGTCGCGATGATCAGAGTGGCGAATGTCATCGGACCGGCGACCTCGCGCGAACCCGCGAGAATTCGATCCTGCATCGAACCCTTCCCATGCGGTCCAAGATGACGAAATACGTTCTCCATCATGATGACGGAGGAGTCGACGATGATCCCGAAGTCGATCGCACCGAGAGAGATCAGGTTGGCAGGCGTTCCCGTGCTCACCATTCCGGCGAAGGCGACCATGAGCGCGATCGGGATGTTCAGCGCGGTGATCGCAGCCGCACGCCCATGACCGAGGAAGAGAAAGAGCACCGCGGACACGAGTGCCATCCCCACGAATAGGTTGTGCATCACGGTGTGCGTGGTGACACTCACCAGTTCGCCGCGATCGTAATACGGCTCGATTTCCATGCCTGGTGGCATCACGTGATTTTCGCGGATGTATTGGATCCGCTCGTGCACGCCCGCGAGGGTCTTCGGAGTCTCCGCGCCGTAGCGCATGCGTACGATGCCTTGCACCACGTCGGGATCGAAGTCGTGGCCAACAATGCCGAGGCGCGGCGATGGACCAATGATCACCGTGCCGACGTCCTTGACTCGGACGGGTATTCCGTCGCGCTCGCTGATGACCACGTCGTCGATGTCGTGCACGTTGCGGAGCAACCCCACGCCACGAACCGTGTACGATTGCTCGCCGATGTTGAGGCGCTGACCGCCGACGTTCTGGTTGGCGTTCGCGACCGCATCTACCAACTGCCGCAACGTGACTCCCTGCCCACGCAGGCGGAACGGATCGATCCCGATCTGGTACTGCTTGGTCTCTCCGCCAAAACTGACCACGTCGATGACGCCATCGACCTGCTTGAACTGGCGCTCTGCGATCCAGTCCTCCGCAGTCTTGAGGTCCATCACCGAGTAGCCCTTGCCGACGAGTTTGTAACGGAAGATCTCGCCGATTGCGTTCCATGGCGACAGGGCAGGCGACATCCCAGGGGGGAGCTTGATGAACTCGAGGCGGTTGATGACTTCCTGCCGCGCCTCCTTGTAGGACATCGACCAACGGAAGTAGCACTTGACGTCCGATAGCCCGAAGAGCGACTGGGAGCGCACGTGCTCGAGGCCAGGCATTCCCGCCAGACCAATCTCCGTCGGTATCGTGATGTAACGCTCGACCTCCTCTGCGCTCCACCCTTCAGGCTGTGTGATGATCTCGACCAGAGGCGGAACTGGATTGGGGTAAGCCTCGATGTCCAGCTGTTGGTAGGAATATGCGCCCGCGCATATCATCAGCGTCGCCAGCGTGAGAACGATAAAGGGCATTCTCAGCGCGAACGCGACAAGTCGTTGAACCATCTCGCCCCACCATAGGGACTTATTGCCTCCCTGATGCGAAATCTACCCGAGCGCAGTTTTCGACTGGTGCCCAACGCGCGCGACAACGCTGAAATCAGCGAGTCCACGCATGCAGTTTGGCTTTGAGGCAGGACGATGCGAATGAACGATCGCTGACGACTTTCGGGGCGGGATGCCCCAGGATCAGCGGCACCACTTTCGTTGGGGCAATGACCACGTCCTGAAGAAAAAGTACGCACTGCGATTGAGCTATGGGCGTCTCGGCACTAAGACACCCCGCCATGGCACGTAAAAAGATCGCTCTCATTGGTGCAGGCAACATCGGCGGCGAGCTCGCTCGTTTGTGCGCGAACAAAGAGCTCGGCGATGTGTGGCTCTACGACATCCCCGCGAAAGAGAACTTCGCGAAAGGCAAAGCCCTCGACCTCGAGCAGAACGGCTCGGTCCTTGGTTACGACTCACACATTCACGGCACGAGCAGCTGGGCCGATCTCGCTGGGAGCGACGTGCTCATCATCACCGCGGGCATTCCACGCAAACCAGGTCAGTCACGCGACGATCTTGTCGCCACCAACTTGCCCATCATTCGCGACGTCGCGAACAACGCAAAAAAGCATTGTCCCGACGCGTTCGCGATTGTAATCAGCAATCCGCTCGACGCCATGGTCTACGAATACAAGCGCGTCACCGGTTGCCCGAAAGGCAAAGTCGCTGGCATGGCTGGTGTGCTCGACAGCGCACGTTTCCAGATGTTTTTGGCCCGCGAAGCGAACGTCAGTGTGAAGGACGTTCGCGCGATGGTGCTCGGCGGACACGGCGACGACATGGTGCCGGTGCTCTCGATGACCACGATCAATGGTGTGCCGGCGAGCACGCTGATCGCCAAAGACAAACTGAACGCGATCGTCGATCGCACGCGCAAAGGTGGCGGAGAGATCGTCAATCTCATGGGCACGAGCGCGTACTACGCACCTGCGTCGAGCGCCGTGGCGATGGCCGAAGCGTTTCTGCTCGATCAAAAGCGTTTGCTCGCGTGCGCCGCGTATCTCGATGGTGAGTTCGGTTACAAAGATCTCTTCATGGGTGTGCCCGCAGTGATTGGTGCAGGCGGCGTCGAGAGGATCATCGACATCGCGCTGACCGACGAAGAAAAAGGCATGCTCGCCAAGAGCGCCAAGAGCGTGCAAGCCGTAGTGGATGTCTGCAAGAAGACTCCGTGACCTGATTTGACGGCTAAATTCTGCGGCAGATGCCTCTCGACGGTTTGCGCTACACTGAGCGTCGGGAGGCACCATGCGCACACTATCTTTGCTTTTTGTCTTTACGGCGGTTGTCGCGGCATGCGGAGGCAGCACGGCGACTGTCATCGATCTGGACGCGCAGGCGGATGGGTCGCAGCAGGCCGATGGGTCGAACGGGAAGGACGGCTCGGTCGATTCTGGCGGCAAGGACGGCGGCCCCAGCGACGACGCAGGGAGCTGTACGCCTCCAAACAAGGCATGCACAACTCCGTGTCCTCCTGGCACGGTGTGCTTGACGGGCGGAGGGCCGCAGCCCATCGAGCTCGGCTGCACGGCCATCCCATCGTCATGCAGCGGAGGCGTGGCGACGTGCGATTGCATGGCGTCGTGCTTCTGCCCGAAGAACGGCGTCAACAAATGTTATTCGACGTCCAACGGTCTCACCTGCAGCAATGGTGCAGTCTCTCGGCGCGAGTTCAAAAAAGACATTGGCTACATCAGCGACGCACAACGCGCTGAGCTTGCCGACCAAGCCTTGTCGATTCCGCTCGCGACCTATCGTTACAAAGTCGAACCAGCAGACGGCAAAAAGCACCTCGGCTTCATCATCGACGATCAGCCTGAAAATAGCCCTGCCGTGCAATCCGATCGCACGCACGTAGACGAGTATGGCTACGCGACGATGCTGCTTGCCACGGTGCAACAACAGCAAAAGCAGATCGACGCGATGAACCAAAAGCTCGAGGCGCTCGAGAAGCGTCAATGCCATTAGAGTATCCGTCCTCGAACTGCCCGCTGCATGGGCAGACCCACTCGGGCAGCTCGATCTCGTCGCGGATGCTCTCGCCAACGGAGCGCCAACCGATCTCGTGCTGCTGCCCGAGGCCTCACTGACAGGCTACGTGTCCCGCGAGGGCGACTTCGATCTCACTCGGTTCGCAGAGGCAGAGGACGACGCGACTGCGCAGTCTCTCCGCCAGTTCGCGGTCGCGCACCACGTGCACTTGGTGGGTCCGCTTATCGAACGCGCGGGAGATCATGTGTACAATACAATGATCGGTTTTCGCCCTGATGGCAGCCGTTTTTTGCACTATCGCAAGCGTCACCCATGGTTTCCCGAGACATGGGCGACGCCTGGTGATCGCCCGTATCCCACGGCGATCGTCGACGGTCTCGCGGTCACTCTCGCGATCTGTTTTGACATTCACTTCTTGGCCGACGAGGCCGCCAACTTGTTGCGCGAGTCGGACGTGCTGCTCTTTCCGAGCGCGTGGGTCGAGGAGGAGGACTCTCGCGCCCAAGTGTTGTGCGGTCTTGCGCGACAGTTCGACGTGTCGATCGTGAATGCCAACTGGGGCGCCGGAGCGCCGCGTGTACAAGGGCAGGGAGGCTCGATGATCGTGGGTCGCGACGGCGAGGTGCTCGCGACCGTCAGCGATGCAGCTCGTACATTTTCAGCGCATGCTCTCCTGCGCGCGTCCCGCGATAGCGCGTGATGATCGCGTCGAGAGAGCCGCGGAATCGATCCGACGGCA
>JAYVXK010000558.1:0-1704 GCA_043785265.1 Myxococcales bacterium
TCGACGGAGTTGCGGTCTTTGCGTTCGACGTCACTCCCCAGGTCAACGCGCGCGCGGCGGCGGTGTTGGGCGCGCACGTGGGTCACGCGTTCGTGAAGGCCGAACCTCTCGCCGCTCAGCTTCGACACTGCTGCGAGGGGCTCGTCGACATGGGAGCTGCGTTCGCACGAATTTGGACCTACGAAGAGACCCACACCTGTCTCGAACTCCGCGCGAGCGCCGGCGTGTACACGCACATCGATGGGCAGCACGCGCGCATCCCCATCGGCGAGTTCAAAGTCGGGCGCGTCGCCCAGAGTCGCAAGCCTATCGTCATCAAGAATGTGATCGGCGACCCACAGGTGCACGACCAAGAATGGGCCAAGCGCGAGAAAATAGCCTCTTTTGCAGGGTATCCGCTCCTGGTGGGCGATCGGCTCGTGGGCGTCGTCGGGCTCTTCACCAAGCACGAACTCTCCGACCACATGCTCAGCGCGATCGCGAGCGTGGCCGACCAGATCGCTCTGGGCATCGACCGCGACGCAGGCGAGCGGTTCCGCGAACTGTTCATCGGCATGCTGGGCCACGACCTCCGCAATCCTCTGAACGCGATCGTGATCGCGAGTCATCTGGTTTCGCTCACGGCCACAGAATCTCAGAAGCGGAACATCTCGCGCATCGACAAAGGGGCGAAGCGCATGGACCGCATGATCGCTCAGGTGCTCGACTTCACGCGTTCGCGAGCGGGTGGCGGCATCTCGTTGACACGTGCACCAGCTGATCTTTCCGCGATCTGTGCCCACGCTGTCGAAGAGCTCGCCCCCGCTCACCCCGAGCGTTCGATCGAGGTGAAGTCGCAGGGAGACACCCGCGGACACTGGGATGCCGAGCGCTTGACGCAACTGTTGTCGAACCTCATTGGCAACGCACTCACCTATGGTCGGCGCGATGCCCCAGTCAAAGTCACGTTGGACGGGACCGCCACCGCGGTGCGATGCACAGTCCAAAACCTGGGTCCTCCGATCGCGCCTGATCTCGTGCCCAACATCTTCGATCCCTTCCGCCGCGGACACGACGCGAAGACCGCTTCGACGAGAGGACTGGGCCTGGGGCTGTTCATCTCTCAGCAGATCGTGATCGCGCACGACGGCACAATCACGGTGCAATCGACTGAAAATGGAGGGACGGTCTTTACGATCGGTCTCCCCAAAGAAGCGGTCGTTCCATGATGGAACAAGCTTGCCTGGGCGTGGTCGTCGTCGTCGATGACGAAGCGGACATCCTCGAGTTGATCCACGAGTTGCTCGAGGGCCGCGGATATCACGTGGTCTCCGCTGCGGACGGGATCAGCGCGCTCGAAGTTTTGCGCAGCACGCCACGCGTGTGCTTGGTCATCGTCGATCTGTTCATGCCTCGCATGGATGGCTTCGCTCTGATGCGCGAGATGGCGGCCGACCCCAAGCTGGCGCCACTGCACGTATGCGTGTCGACTTCCGCTCCACACAAAGTCCCCGCGGGCGTGGAGTGCTTGCCAAAGCCGGTCGATGTGGATCGATTGTTTCGCTTGGTCAATGAACACTGCCGATAGGAAGACTTGTCCGTACCCTGTCGCCGTCTCCGTTCCCGTCCCCAATGCCCGTTCACATAAGCTGGCGCGAATGCGAGCGGCGGATGGAGGGGTGCCTGTCCTTCAGCTTTTCCCGGAGCTGAAAAACACAAGTTGGA
>JAYVXK010000559.1:0-5826 GCA_043785265.1 Myxococcales bacterium
ATAGTCGATGAGCGGTCCTGAGCACGCGCAGGTTCCTGCGTTGCACTTCGAGTCGACGCCGATGCATGTGTTGCCACACGCGCCGCAGTTGTCGTGGTCACTGCCCACGGCGACGCACGCACCACCGCAAACGAGATTCGGAAGAGCACATCCACCGTCGCCCCCTTTGGGATCACGAAACCCGGGGTCGGCGTCTTTCCCTGCGCCGCCGTCTGGTGCGGGAGCGTTGCCGCTCGGCTTGAACGTCGAGTCGTGCGCGCCTGGAGACCCCGCGATCCAGCCTGGATCCGAGCCACTACAAGCAATCAGCACCAAAGCCAGCGGAACTGCGGCAAAGACGCGGCGAGCATGTGTATGGGCCATTTCATGATTGACCATCGCAACTGCCATGCCGCTCGTTTGAGTTTCGGTCCGCAGTCCGCCGAGTTGGGCTATGGTCCGCGGCCATGCCGGCTGATCCGAGGGCTCTTTTTTATGTGACGGGCGTCGTCATTGCGCTTCTCTTGATGTGGGTCGTATGGGTGCAGAGGCTCCCCACGCGCAAAGACCTCACACCCGCGCCAGCCCCCGCGCCCGCGCCGCCGAAACGAAACATCGTGAAGGCGCCAGCAAAGAAGACGGACGACAAAGCCAAAGTCGCCGCCAAAAAAGATTCGCCAGCGGACGAGGAAGCCAACGACAAACCAAAGCCGAAATCAGATCCGGCCGCAACGGAGGCCGCAGCACCGTCGAAGCCGGAAACAGCGACGGCGACGGGGACGGAGACGGCGAAGGAAACAGGGGCGGCGACCGAGACGGCGGCGAAGTCGGATCCTCCACCAAGCAAACCCATTTAGAAGGGTGCAGGTTTTCGTCGAGACCAAGCGAACGCTGTGGCGGGGCGGAGGAAACG
This sequence comes from Myxococcales bacterium, assembly GCA_043785265.1. Taxonomy (GTDB): domain Bacteria; phylum Myxococcota_A; class Polyangia; order Polyangiales; family Polyangiaceae; genus JANYHY01. Next base: position 893 of record JAYVXK010000559.1, read on the forward strand.
TACTCCGCGTACGTTGACGACCCCCGACGCGGCGATCGCGCCGGTATCGGCGAAAAACTGCGCCCTTCTAACCGATCTTCGCGGCGCGCAGCACTCCTCGAATCACATAGTCGAGATACGTCTCGTCCCCTTGCGTGTACAATACAAACGGCTGCACCAAGCGCCCGTTTTCAGCACCTTCCAGCAGTTCGCGCGGACCGATGGCAGGCAGCTCATACAAGTGCGCGAGCTGCGGCATCGCCTCTTGCTCCTCGAAGCGCGCAGACTCGTACATCACGAATTCGCCGAACGCGTTGATCGCGCCCTTGTGTCGTTCGACGTCGAGCTCTGCGAGTGAGAGCAACTCCCAGCCAGCGTCGATGATGAGAGGATGCAGATCGTCCTCGCGCGATTCGTCGAACGGATCGGCTTCAGGAAGTGGAAGCTCGAGTCGATCGAGATGTTCACGCAAACGCGAGCGCGCTGCATCGTTCGTATCCCAGTAGCGTCCGAGGATGTCGGCCAGTTCTGCTTCGCCGCAGGGACGCCATAACCGTTCGTCGCGCGACGCTGCATCGATGTCCGCGTTCGCGAGTGTCTCTTTGGCCCACAAACCAGCCTCGCCCGCGCATTCCGCGAGGACGAGCGCGTGCACGAGCAGTTGCTTGCCGGCGACATAACGATGCCCGCCGAGCGCGCGCACGACCCGACACGCTTCGTCGACGGTCGTGAGCGGAAGTTCGATTCCGATCATCCCGAGAGCCCGAAGAACTCTTCGACGCGAGCGAGAATGCGCGCCTCTTCTTCTTTCGCGAACTTTGCTTTCTGCTCGTCCGCCATGCCGCCCTGCGCCGCTATCAACTCCGCATGCCGCTCAGCCATCGTCTTGCTCATCTCTTTGGCGAGCTCGGGACGCGCGAGCATGACCTCTTTGAAACCCGCTTTATCGAGCCGGTAACATTCGACGTCTGTCTTCGCGAGCACGTCGGCTGCGCGCGGCGCGCCTGTGAGCATCCCCATCTCACCAAAGAATCCGGGCGCTTCGATGGTCGTCAGCACTTTGGTTTGTTTGCCTTCAGTGATCTGAATGTCCACAGACCCGGAGATCAAAATGTACAACCAGTGAGCAACCTTCCCTTTTGCTGTCACCAGCTCACCACGCGTAAAGGGTGCAAAAATAAGGTGATCCGCGAGCCGATTTCGCTCGTCGTCCGTGAGAGATGCGAACAGCGCCATGTTGCGTAGCGCCGAGATGCGTCGACCGACGTGACGCGCGCGTCGTGAGTCGTTGTCTTCTTCTGGCAGGACGAAGTTGGTCTGCGCAGGTCTTGCGAACGGAATCGACGCGCGCTTGAGCGCCATGAAGATGCGCGTGCGCACGAGCGAGTTCGTGGGATCGTCGACCGCGAGGTCCGTCAGCCAATAGCGCACGGCGTAGTGGACCATGCTGTCTCGGTTGTCTTTGGCGAAGTCGTAGCAGATGCAATGCGGCTTCGGTTCGCGCGCCACATTGGGGATGTCGCCGTCCTGCAGACACGCGTTGACGACATCGATCACTCGTGACGGAAGGAATCGATAGTCGACATTGAAGTAAATCCAATATCGGTGTTGCTTGGGTTGTCCCTCGCGCTTCGCGAGCACGAGGATCTGGCTCTGAAGTAGCGTGGAATTAGGGACAATCAGCGTGCCCCAGTCGCGCGTCTCGAGCACCGTGTGTCGCCATCGGATCTCTTTGACTTTGCCTTGCCGACCGTTCTCCAGCTGAATCCAATCGTTGACGTGAACCGAACCATCGAGCTGCAGTGCCACGCCACCGATCACATTGCCCAACGTGGATTGCAGAGACAGCGCGACGACTGCGCTCACGACCGCAGACGCACCCAGTACGCTCGATGGATTGACTCCGGCCGCGTGCATCGCACCGAACGTGGCCACGACGTAGGCCGCGCCGACGATCAGATCGCTGACGATGACCGGGATGGCCACCGCGACAGCTGGGATGATCACATCAAAGACGGTGATGACCACCAAGTTGATCACGACGAACGCTTCAAACAGGCTCGACGCGAACTCCATGCGCTCGTGCCACGCGACGGAGTGCGTCGCGGCGGTGATCGACGAGGCGATCTCCGTGATGATCGCGAGCGCGAACAGAATGACGATCCGCCGTAATTTGCGCCTCCGCGCGCGTTGAAAGCGATTGACCAGGAGGGCTACAAAGACGACGCCCGCAAGCAAAATCCAAATCGCAAAACGCTCACGCGCTTGATCGAACCAAGTATCCATCGCCCCTCTGGTTCTACCAGTTCAAGCGAACGCGGCGTCCATGAGCATCTTCTGCTCGAGCGCATGACTAGAACGACTGCCCGTAGCAGGGCTCGCGCTCTCGACACGCGAGACGAGCGACAACGGCAATCGCGCGCCAAGCAGCTCCGGCAGGTTTGCGTTCATGAAGTACCAAGCGCCCATGTTGCGCGGCTCCTCTTGGACCCAGACGAGTTGCGTGCCGTCCTTGTAAGGAGCGAGAGCCTTCATCAGCGCGTCGTTCAGCGGATAGAGTTGCTCGAGACGAATGATGGCGATGTCTTCGCGGCCGGCCTTTTTTCGGGTGTCCGCGAGGTCGTAATAGACTTTGCCCGAGCAGAGCAGCACGCGTTTCACGTTGGCGGGGTTGATGGAGACGTCAGGGATCACCCGCTGAAAGCTGCCCGTCGCGAGTTCGTCGAGCGTGCTCGTGGCCTCTTTGTGACGCAGCAAGCTCTTTGGAGTCATCACGACGAGAGGCTTGCGCCACTGTCGAAGCACCTGACGACGCAGCACATGGAAGAACTGCGCGGGCGTCGTGAGATTGCAAAGTTGGATGTTGTCCTCTGCTGCGAGTTGCAAAAATCGCTCGATGCGCGCGCTCGAGTGCTCAGGCCCCTGACCCTCGTAGCCGTGCGGCAACAGCATCACCAAGGCTGAAAGCCGCAGCCATTTGTCTTCTGCCGACGAGATGAACTGATCGACGATGACCTGCGCGGTGTTCAAAAAGTCGCCGAACTGCGCCTCCCACACGACGAGAGCGTCGGGGCGATCGAGACTGTATCCGTACTCGAAGCCAAGCACGCCTGCCTCCGAGAGCGGACTGTCGATCACTTCGAAGCGCGCTTGTGTCGGCGAGAGATTCGACAGCGGGCGATACATCGCGCCCGTGTTCATGTCGAAGAGCGTCGCGTGCCGATGCGTGAAGGTGCCCCGCTGCGTGTCTTGCCCCGTGAGCCGAATGGGAATCCCTCGCGCGAGCAAGGATGCATAAGCCAGATGCTCTGCCGCGCCCCAATTCAGCGGCTTTCCGGCGTGCGCGTTGGCTTTGCGATCGGTGACGAACACCGCGTGCACTTTTGGATTCGGCGTGAAGCCATCGGGCAACTCGGCCATCTTGTCGACGAGAGCGAGCAGGTCTTCGCGCGGAAATTCAGTGTTCGCTTCGAGGACGTCTTTGTCGGGCCCGCCTTTGAAGGTCGACCACACGCCTTCCATGGCGCTCGGTCGTTTCAGGTAGTCACCACTGCGCGCCTCGGCGAGTTGCGCATCGAGTACGGCCTTGCGTGACTCTGCGATCTGCTGCGCTTGCTCCCGTGTGATCTGACCCGCCTCGACCAAACGCTCGACGTACATCTGCCGAACGCCGGGTTTCTTGTCGATGAGCGAGTACATCAGCGGCTGCGTGAAGCGCGGCTCGTCGCCCTCGTTGTGGCCGTACTTGCGGTAGCAGTACATGTCGATGACCACGTCTTTGCCGAACTTCTGGCGAAACTCGATCGCGAGTTTGCTCACGACGATCACAGCCTCAGGGTCTTCGCCGTTCACGTGGAAGACGGGCACCTTCATCATGCGCGTGATGTCCGTGCAGTAGCGCGTGGAGCGAGAGTCGCGTGGCAACGTCGTGAAACCGATTTGATTGTTCACCACCACGTGCACTGTGCCGTTGGTCGCGTAACCCTCTAGACCGGCAAGATTCAGCGTCTCCGGCACGATGCCTTGACCCATGAACGCCGCATCACCGTGAATGAGAAGCGGCATCACGTCGCGCTGCTTGCCCTCGAGCACTGCGCGATCTTGCTTCGCGCGCACGCGACCCTCGACCACAGGATTGACCCACTCGAGGTGTGACGGATTGAAGCACATCGTGAGATGCACTTGGTTGCCGCCTTGAGTCACGACATTGCTGGAGTAGCCGAGGTGGTACTTGACGTCGCCGCCGCCGAGAAAACGATCGGGATGCTTGTCGTCGAAACCGGCGAAGATCTCTCGAGCCTTTTTGCCGAGCGTGTTGACCAACACATTGAGTCGACCGCGGTGCGCCATGCCAAAGACGATCTCAGAGACACCGCGATCACCGGACTCTTCGATGAGGACGTCGAGCATCGCGATCAAACTCTCGGCGCCCTCTGCGCTGAAGCGTTTCTCGCCGACGTAGTTCTTCGCCAAAAATTGCTCGAATGCTTCTGCGTCTGTGAGCTTGGTCAGAATGCGAATCGCGTGGTCCTTGCTGAGGGTCACGTGATTGCGCGTGCTCTCCATGACCTCGCGCATCCACACGCGCATCTCGGGCGACTCGAGGTGCGTGAACTCCACGCCGATCGAGCCGCAATAAGTGTCTCGCAGATGCGCGACGATCTCTCGCAGCGTCGCCTTTTCGCCGAGACCCTTCACGTTCAAGGTCGGAAACGTGTGATCGAGATCAGCCTCGCCAAGGCCAAAAGTCGCTAGAGCGAGCTCACCATTCGCGTCAGGTGCTGGGCCGAGCGGACTCAAGTGCGCATACAAGTGACCGCGCACCCGATACGCGTTGATGAGCTCGTAGACTCTTCCACCGGCAGCTGCCTCGGCCAACAGTCCCGGCGGCGGCAGCGACTCGTGGGGCATCTCCAGATGCATCGCGTCGACGTGGCCGTTCGACTGTTTGGCGA
>JAYVXK010000560.1:0-1701 GCA_043785265.1 Myxococcales bacterium
TACACGATCGTCGACACAGGCGGGTTCGACCCCGAAGACGACGACCCGATGAAAGCCGGCATCGCGCATCACGTAAAAGCCGCCGTTTCAGAGGCTGACGCCATCATCTTCGTGACCGACGCGACCACCGATCTGACGAGCGCAGACCGCGCGGCAGTCGGGCTCTTGCGACGCGCGAAGAAACCAGTTTTCTTCGTCGCCAACAAAGCAGACGGGCCTCACCGCGACGCTCAAGGCGGCGTGGACTTGTATCGACTTGGCGTGAAGAAAATCTATCCCGTCAGCGCGTTGCACGGACGAGGGATGGGTGAGCTCGAGGCCGATCTGGTCGCTTCCTTGCCAGAGGCGTTGCCGACGGAGCCGCTCGCCGATGACGTCGCACGCGTGGCGATCGTCGGTAAACCGAATGCCGGCAAATCGAGTTTGGTCAATCGCCTGCTCGGAGAAGATCGACAACTCGTCGACGCTCGACCCGGCACGACGCGCGACGCGATCGACGCGCTCGTCGAGAAGAACGGCAAGAAGTACATCTTCATCGATACGGCTGGAATCCGCCGCAAAGCGAAGGTCGTCAAAGAAGAGAGCACGGTCGAAGCCGTGAGTGTGTTGCACGCGATTCGAGCCATCGAGCGCGCAGACGTCGTAGTCGTCATGTGCGACGCGGCAGAAGGCGTTGCCGAACAAGACGCAAAAATTCTCGGTCTCGCGCACGATCGAAGCAAGGCGATGATCGTCGCACTCAACAAGTCAGACCTACTCGACAAGGACAAGAAGAAGAAAGCCGAAGAACAGGCGCGGGAGAAATTGTCGTTCGCGCCCTTCGCGCCCATCGTCGAACTGTCGGCAAAGACCGGCCGAGGTGTGGGCGATCTGCTCGAGGCGATCGATCTCGCGCGGGCCGCGTTCACCAAACGCGTGGGTACCGGCGAGTTGAATCGCTTCTTCGAGCAAATCCTCGAGACGCGTCCACCGCCGACGAGCGGCGGAAAGTCACCGCGGTTGTACTTCATCGTGCAAGCAGAGACCGCCCCGCCAACCTTCGTCATCATGACGAACGCGCCGCACGCGATCCATTTTTCTTATCGTCGCTTCGTCGTCAATCAACTGCGCGTGCGTTTCGGCTTCGAGAGCACGCCGGTCCGCGTGTTTTACAAGATGAAGCGTCGACGCACCGACGTGCGCGATCCGTCTTCGACCAAGCGGCGCGACCAGATCAAAGACGACCGTTCCTAGTCACTCGCCGCCGGCCATCATCACGTCGCCGAGGGCCAGCAGCATGGTCACGTCGTGCACGTCGCCGGGGCGCTCTGCAATGCGCACGAGCGGTACGTTGCGGTGCTGTCCGTCGAGCAGGCGCATGTGACTTGCGTCGAGCGCCGCGAGTTTGAACGCATCCGAGTGGGCCTGCGCGATTCGCTCAGCGGCGTCTTCATCGAGCGAGATGTGTGCCGCCGCAATGGCTGCTCTTGCCTCTAGAATCGTCACGGCGCTTCCCCCGGCCGGCGGCATGCGCACACGATTGACCACGATGCTCGCCGCGCGCATGCCGCTCTCGTCGAGTCGCTCTGCAAAGTAGAGGACTTCGCGAATGCTCATCGGCGCGGGGCTCGTGACGAGCACGAACGCGACATCCTTGCTGCGGAGAGACTTCTGCACGATCGTCGCGCGCTCTTTGAAGCCGCCAAAGAGATCGTTGAGCTC
>JAYVXK010000561.1:0-5813 GCA_043785265.1 Myxococcales bacterium
TGGGCGACTCTTCGTAGGTTTTGCAGCGCGCGTCGAGCGCTCGTTCGACCACTTCGCGCGGCACGCCCCACGCTCGCATGCACACGATGTCTTGACTGACTTTGCCCTCCATCCAGCCGTCGGCGAACACGGGTGTGGGCGAGATCGGACACTGCGTTCGCGTGAACTCGCGCGCCACAGCGTCTGCCGTGGAGAACTCTCCGCCGACGAGCGAGTGCGCGGCGAACACGAACGGCGCGATGGGACGCGGCGAAGACATGTCCATCGCTTGCACTTTCGCGTACGGCCCTCTGCCGATCAAATCAGGACGGCCGTCTGAATCGATGTCTTCCAGGTGATCGAAATCGAGGCCTTTTACAGGTGCAAAAGGGCCGATTGCGCCTGCGCGAAACGTGAAGATCTCTCGCGTCGTGGCGTCGACGTCTTCTTCTGATCGGTTGCCCGCGATGAAGATCTCGAGGTCGCCATCGCCGTCGAAATCGAAGGCTTCGGGAGGATCGATTCGCATCGAACCCGACAAGTTCACGAGCGCATCATGGCCCGCGTGGTCGTCCCATTCTTCTGCGAGCGAAGGCACTGTGCTGGTCTCGTGTCCGTCCGCGTCGATGTGCACCAGACGCGCTTCGATGCCGGTCTCGGCGCACGGATGCCCATCTCCTTCTTGGGGACGTTTGAGCAACGTGGTGAAGCGCAGACCCCAAAGCGCGCGCGGGCCTTCGACGCAGAACGACGCGTCCTCGAACTCGAACAGGCGCAGATCGCAGTCGGCGTCGTCTTCGCGCGCTTCGTCCAAGACGCGATGATTGGCATCGAGAAACGCCTCGCATCGTGCGGAGACCGCGGCGTCTGGAGTCACGGCTTTGGGCGGAGTCGATGCATCCATCGCGGGCGGTTCGTCATGAGCAACAGCGGGCGGCCTGCGGTCGTACCACCACAACCCAAACACAGTGCTCGCGGCGATCGACAGTCCGATCGCAATCGCTACAGCCTCGTCCGTCTCGCGCGCCACGGGCGAACGCTACGCCACTCGTGTGCGTGTCGCACGCGCTTCGATCGATCTCGCGCGGAGGCTATTTTGCGGTGGTGCAGCGGCCTTCACTGACCTGCACACAGACGCCGGCGTAGGTTTGACTCGCGAGCAACGACTTCGCTTGTGTGCAGCTCGTGGCGACCCCGAGAGGACACAAGTAACCGGAGCATGCGCACTCGATGTCGATCGTGGTGCCGCCCGTCACGCGGAAGCCGCACCCTGGATAATTGTTTTGGTCGACGATCAATCCCGGACACGACGAGAGGCCAAGACAGAGCACATTGCCTGTCTGCGGATCCGCGCCGCAGTTGATGCCGCTGCCACCCTCGGGCGTGCCGGCGTCGGTCTTGGGAGCGGCGCCGTCGGGGTGTGGGCCTGCGTCTGCACTGCCTTTGCCGCCCAGAGAAAAGTCGAGGCACGAGGCAAGTACAAGCATGAGGGCCGCAAAAAAGCCTAGGCGCATGCATCACGAATCGCAAAACGCGCGTGCGACGGCCAACTTCCTGGCGTACCGTGCGCGCCATGAGAAGCACCGTTCTTGGCTTGTTGCTCGTTGGACTCTCGATGGCATGCGGCGGCATCAAGGTCGTATCGATCGACGACGCGGCCGCGGACGACGCGAGCGACGCAGAACCGATCGACGCCGGTCCGGACATCGACAACGGCAAGCCGAGCGACACCTACCCTGCGTTCAAGCCCGAAGTGCCTCAAGTGGTCACGACTGGCGGACCCATTCTCACGCACACGAGAATCGTCCCTGCTTTTTTTCCCAATGACGACTTTCAAACGCAGACGACAGACTTCCTCGCGAAGTATGCACCCTCGCCGAATTGGCCACTGGTGATGAGTGAATTTGGTGTGATCGACGCGACGGTGACTGCGCCTGTCGCCATCGGTGAGGTTGCGCCTGGTGCGATCGACGACGCCGACATCAAGACCTGGCTCGCAGGCAAGCTCGACGGCACGCACCTCGAGTGGCCGGTCCCGGACGATGGCACTGTCTATGTGTTGTTTTATCCAGCCAGCACCAAAATAACCTTGATGAACTCTGCGAGCTGTCAGCAGTTTGGCGGGTATCACAATGACGTCGCGCTCAAAAACGGCAAAAAAGTAGCGTATGCGGTGATTCCGCGGTGCCTTGGCACCTTCAATACGCGCACCGTGGTGCTGACGCACGAACTCGTCGAAGCGGCGTCCGATCCGTATCCGAATCTCATGCCTGCGTATCAAGCGCTCGACGAAAAACACTTCGCGTGGATGCTCACTTCGAGCGGCGGCGAAATCGGCGACATGTGCGAAAACGATCCGCTCGCCAATTATCAAGTACCTGACTTGGGATTGGCCATCATCCAACGCAGTTGGTCGAACAAGAGCGCCAAGGCCTATCACGATCCGTGTTTGCCGCTTCTTCCCAATCGTGTGTACTTCAACAGCACGCCCGTGTTGCCAGACATGGTCAAAGTCTCCATTCCTATGCTGCCCGGACTCGGGCCGCTCGGTGGGAAGACTTTCACAGTGGAAGGTGTGAAGATTCCTGTGGGTCAAAGCCGAACGATCGACGTGCAGCTCTGGAGCGACGCGGCGACCGGTGGACCGTGGAAGGTGTCGACCGTCGATGTATTGCTAGAGCGTGGTTATTCGGGCAAAACGATGGATTTTGCGTGGGACCGCACCTCGGGAGTCAATGGGGAGATCCTTCACCTGACCATCACGTCCTTGAGTGCGTCGTTGCTCGGAGTGAGCGCGTTTCAAATCGTGTCGACGAAGGGTCTACAGAAGATGTCGTGGACCGGCGTCGTCGACATGAAGTGACTCACTTCGCGGGTGAGACCTTCTTGTCACCCTCGGCAGGAGGGGCTTCTGCACTGTGGGAAGACGCCACCACCGGAAGCGGAACCGTTGCGAAGGTCGGCGCCTGCGCGGGACGAATACCCAGTAAGGTTTTGGGAGCACTCATCTGTGGCGGCGCGGGAGTCGCTGCGGCCGGCAGATCTTCGGGATCGAGTTCGTCATCATCAGGCTGGCGCGAGGCATTGACCACGTCACCCACGAGATAGTTCGGGCGGCCTTTAACCTGCTCGTAGATGCGGCCGATGTATTCGCCGAGGATGCCGATCATCAGCAGTTGCACGCTCGCCAGCAAGGAGACGAGCACCACGGTGGCGGTCCAACCAGGAACCGTGGCATCGAGGAAGAAGTGCGCGACGATCGCCCAGATCGCGACCAGCACACTGAGCACACTGATGAGCATGCCGAGGTAGGTCGAGAAGCGAAGCGGCAACACACTAAAACTGGTGATGCCGTCGATCGCGAAGCGGACCATCTTGCGCAGTGGGTACTTGGTCTCTCCTGCGAATCGACCCGGGCGATCGTAGATCACGGCTGTTTGCTTGAAGCCAATCCAAGCGACCATCCCACGCACGAAGCGATGGGTCTCTTTGAGCGCGCGCAAGGCGACCACCACGCGACGACTCATCAAACGGAAATCGCCCGTATCGAGCGGCACTTCGATGGGGATCATCGCAGCGAACACGCGATAAAAAATCTTCGCCGTCAGCAGCTTGAATCGGGTCTCACCCTCACGGTGGCGGCGTTTGCCATAGACCACGTCGTAGCCTTCGTGCCACTTGGCGATCATCTCGAGGACGACCTCGGGCGGGTCTTGTAAATCGGCGTCCATCACCACGACGGCTCGACCGCGCGCCCAGTCCACACCCGCGCTGATCGCAGCTTGATGGCCGAAGTTGCGCGCGAACGAAAGCACGCGATAACGAGGCTCGGTTGCGGCGATTCCGCGCAGCATGGTCATCGAGCGATCTTGGCTGCCGTCATTGACGAACAGCACCTCGGTGTCGACCGCGAGCTTGCTGAGAAACTCCTGCAGACGAATGTGCAGCTCGGGGATGACCTCCTCTTCGTTGTAGATGGGGAGGACCAAGCTGAGCGTGGGCCGAGGCATGCACCTTGGGTGTACCGCAAAACGGGGCTTTTGGCGCGCTTTCGGTGCTGCGTGTAGTCGGCTACAACCAAGCGCGATGCTTGCCACCCAGACGATCACGCGCTCCGAGAAGCGCCTCGTCTTCGTGTTCTTCGCGTTGCTCTTCTCGATCTACACGTGCGTGTACCCGTACATCTCGGTCGTCAACAACCCGAACGAGAACGTGCGCACCTTCATGACGATGGCGATCGTCGAGGGTCACACCTTTCGTATCGACGACATCGTGATGCGCCAAGGTTGGGTCAACGACATGGCGCGCGCCCCCGAGACGCGCATGAAGGCCGAAGAGGCCGTGCTCTTCTGCAACGCCAATCTCGCCAAGTGTCACCTGTATTCGGTGAAGGCGCCCGGAGTGAGCTATCTGGGAGTGCCTGTTTATTGGGCGTTCACGAGATTTTCGCATCCACCCAAACTGGAGGCGCCTCCGCAAGAGCGCATCGATTGGTTGCGCAAGTCGACCTTCGTGCTGCGACTCTTTTCGGTGCAGCTCCCGTGTTTTGTTTTCTTGGTGTGGCTGGAGCGGTGGCTGCGTCGCATCTCTTCAGATGTGGTGCTGCGACTCTCTGCTGTCGCCGCGGTGGGCGTGGGCACCAACTTCTTGGCGTACGCGCTGATGTTCGCGAGTCACTCGCTCTTTGGTGTGGCGGCGTTCGTGTCGTTTGCGATCACTACAGGGCAGCGGCTCGATCACGCCGACGCAAAGCATCGCAAACTGTCGAGCGCGTTTTGGGCTGGGTTTTTTGCTGGTTTTGCGACGTTGCTCGAATATCACGCGCTGCCGACTTCTGTTTGTTTGGCGCTCTATGCGCTCACGACATTCTATCGGCCCACACGTCTTCTGACATTCGCGGCTGGCGGCACTCTCAACGCGCTCGCGCTCATGTTTTTTCAGTGGCGCGCGTTCAACGATCCGCTGATGCCCGGACACAAGCTCAGTGAAAATCAGCTCTATGCGCAGTTGCTGTCGCAAGGTGTCTTCGGCATCGGTGCACCGAGCTGGGATGTTGCCAAGGACATCACCTTGTCGCGCGCGTTTGGTTTCTTTGGCACGAGCTCGTTCATGTGGCTGGGTGTGCTCGCGCTGCCGCTGCCGTGGATCTTCCTGTCTCGGATGAGTCGACGCACCACGCGCGACAAACGACAAATCATGCTCGCGTCCGTGTTCATGTCGCTGACCATGCTTGCGCTGTGGACGACCGTGAGCGCGGCCATCAATTGGCGCGGCGGATGGACTGTGGGTCCGCGATACCTCGGCGCAGCGCCTCCGTTCTTTGCGTTCGGTGGTTTGCTCGTACTCGATGCACTAGGCGGAAAACGAGGCTTTCGTAGGGCTGTCGTGCGCGCGGCGGCGTCGGGTCTCGCAATCGCGAGCTTCGTGCAATCGGGCATTGTCTCGTCGCTCTACAACACCATTCCAGAGTCCGTGACGAGGCCGGTGCCGCAGTTCGTGGTGCCTCTCTTGCGCACGTCGTTCGCTCCTTATCATGCGCTCGATTTTTTGGGATTCACGTCTCCCAATGTGTACTTCGTCGTCTTGTGGTGTGTCGCCACTGCGCTCTTGCTCGTCGTCGTGTGGAAGGTCGAGCGCGAACGCACGTCTCACCTCGTCATGCGCATCGTGCTGGCTCTCGCGTTCGCCTTCGTCGGAATCACTCCTGCGTTCAGCGACCCAGACATCGACGAGCTCGGCGACGGCGGAGCGATGGCGCGACACGACATCACACTCGCGTGGGAACCACCCGGTCGCGATCGCATCACCAAGTCGCGAGAGATCGCCGAACGCTA
>JAYVXK010000562.1:0-1699 GCA_043785265.1 Myxococcales bacterium
CGATCGCGCAGCGGCGGGAGCCAGAGATTGACGACATTGAGTCGGTAGTAGAGGTCCTCTCGAAAACGGCCCCCGCGAATTTCGTCCTCGAGCACGCGATTGGTTGCGGCGACGATGCGGATGTCGACCTTCTCTGGCTTGCTGTCGCCGACGCGATACACGACGCGCTCTTGCAAGGCTCGAAGCAGCTTCACCTGCAAGTTGAGAGGCAACTCGCCGATCTCGTCCAAAAACAGAGTGCCCTTGTCCGCGACCTGAAACTTGCCGGGCCGCGATGCGATCGCTCCCGTGAACGCGCCTTTGACGTGACCGAACAACTCGCTCTCGATCAGGTTCTCTGGAATGGCTCCGCAATTGACGACCACGAACGGTCCGTTCACGCGCGGGCTCCGGCGATGCACTTCGCGTGCGATCAGCTCTTTGCCGGTGCCGGTCTCTCCCGTGATGAGAACGCTGATGTCGGTCGTGCTCACCTTCTGCAGTTTGCGAAAGACCTCCTGCATCGACGCGCACACGCCGATGATCTCGCCAAAACGCTTGTCTTTCAGCTCGTGCGTCAGTTTTTCTTTGTCTGCGCGCAGGGTCGAAAGGAGCATCGCGTTTTGCAAAATGAGGCTGGCTTGGCCGGCGAAGATCGTGAGCACGTCGAGCTGAGAGCGCTCGAACAGGCCCTTCACGCGATCGTTGCCGACATACAGCGCGCCCGTTGTGTGACCTTGCGCGACGAGCGGGGCACACATCACGCTAGAGAGTTTCAGCGCAACCACGCTCTCGCTCGAACCAAACTCGTTGTCGGTGACTGCGTCGCTGACGATCACGGGTCGGCCCGTTTCGAGCACGCGTCGCACGATGCTGTCGCTGATGGCTCCGTTTGGATCGGTGACGGCTTCGCGCTTCACGTTGCGCGACGCTCGAATGCGCGGCTTTTGTGAATTGCTCGGCGTCCCATCGTCAGGGGTCGTGTTGACCTCGTCGAACAGCAAGATCAGGCCTTTTTCTGCGCCGGTTACCTCAATCACTGCGTCGAGCATGGCTTCGAGCAATTGGTCTTCGCTCTTGACCAACATCAGCTTCTCGCTGAACTCGAACAAGTTGCGCAAGCCGACGAGCGAACTGGCCGCCGAGATGATCTGCGTGTTGCTCATGGTGCGCGAGGGCGCAGCAGGGGACTCTTGCGGACGTGTTGCTCCACGCGACGGCTCGTCGAAGATGCTGAACGACAACTCTGCGTCTGCAAGAGTGAGCCGATCGCCGTGCACCAGGCGCGCGCGTCGCTTCTTTTTGCCGTTGATCAGAATCTCGGCGTGTTTGTCGACCTCTTCGAGGTTGAAATCGCGCCCGTCGAAGAGCACTTGCACGTGCGTCTCCGCCATTTTCGAGCTTGGGATGGCGACGTCGTTTCCGAGCGCGCGCCCAACCGTGGAGACGGGTTTGTAAAGTACGAAGGTCTTCGGTCCACCCTCGGACGGGAACCACTTGAGCGTCGGCATCGGGCCTCAACTTGTAGCAACAATTTGCGATCGATGGCCGACAGACGCGTTTTGGTCTTCCCAGCCCAGCCGAAAAGCGAGGCCGAAAGCCCGCTGTAAGAACATCGAAGAGAAATCGTTGACCACAGACGACGGTCAGAGCTAAAACCCCGGCCGTTCGTTGTTCGTGTTCATCCTGAGGAGGAGAGAAATGAAGAAGGTTGCTATTC
>JAYVXK010000563.1:0-17561 GCA_043785265.1 Myxococcales bacterium
GACATGCGCGTTGACCCCTTTGGCGATGTTGCCCGCGACGTGCGTGTTGAAAACCAAGAACGCGATGAAGTTGAAGAACGCAGCCCACAGAACCGCAAGCCGAGGAGACAGCACGCGCGTCGAGACGACCGTCGCGATCGAATTGGCAGCGTCATGGAAGCCGTTGACGTAATCGAACCCTACGGCGAGCAGGATGATTAGAACGAGCCCAAGCATGCGGTCACGCGTACTCGAGTACGATTCCCTCGAGGACGTTCGCCAGGTCCTCGCAGGCGTCGGTTGCGTTCTCTAGATAGTCGTAGATCTCGCGCCACTTCATCACTTCGAGCACGTCGTCGGGTGTGGCGGGTCCGCGCGGTGGCTCGCTCGTGCCGTCTTCGCGTCGATTGAACAGCTCACCGAGACCTTTACGATAGAGGTCATCCGCCTCATTTTCGAGCCGATTGAGATCGATGGTCAGCGTCAGGATCTCTTTCGATCGTTTCGCGACCTCTGGCAGCATGGTCATGGCCTTAGCGACCATCTCGGTGGCTTCGAGCAACTTGTCGGCGAGAGCGGTCGCTGTTGCGCGAGGCTTGCGCACGCCGAAAATGAGGACACGCTCTGCCACTGCCTCGCTGAGATCGAGCACGTCGTCGAGTCCGGTGATCAGCGTGTGAATGTCTCCACGATCGAGCGGAGTGATCCACTGCTCGTGCAAGCGCTTCAGTGTCTCGTGCGTGATGGTGTCGCCCTTGTGCTCGAGCTCGGTGATCTCATCGGCGTACTCTTTCGCCTTGGACAGGTCTGCGAAGAGCGCGACGAGCTTTTTGTTCGCCTCCACGCATACCGAGGCGTGTTTGACGAACGCATCGAAGAACTCGCGATCTCCGCTTTTGGACACGAACACACCTATATTGCAGGGCTATCCCCCACCCAAGAGAAACCAACGAAACGGATCGAACGCTACCAGTTCGTCACCTGGTCGTTACATATCAAAAATCAAAAGAGGAAGAACCCCGAGAGCTGACCCCGGTGATGAATGGCATGGACGCCATCGACATATTTGTCGTCATAGTGCGCATACTCCGCGCCGATGCGCACGCTCGGGAGCGGATCGACGAACAAGCACGCATTGAAGAAGTCTTCGCTCTGCCGAACACTCGCTGCGCTGACATAGTTGTAGTCGTTGGGGTTGGTGGGGGTTGCTGCCGCACGCGTGTAGTTGGCAATGTTGGGCGAGTCGATGTGCGCGTAGTTGCCAGCGACCCACATGCGTCCCTTGAGGCCAGGCAAGTAGTACTGCAGACCGCCCATGAAGACATTCCATTGAATCGGGTGGAGGTCTCGGCAAGAGGAGTTGGGGTCGTTTCCCGCGCTGCAGGTGTCGAACGCCACGAGTCCGTTCTCGATGTCTTGCGGATACGTGGGCGCTGGGTTGAGGCCTGTTTTGTTGGGCACCGATGCGAACGCGATGCCTCCGGTGAGACTCGTGAACAAATCCGAGATGCCACCACCCATGACCAGCTGACCGGTGAGTGACAGCGAGTTTCCCTCGTGTCCCTTCGTGGCAGGAACAACTGGAACGAAAGCCACGACCGAGACGGCGGCTGTCGTGAGGCTCACCGTAGAAGTCGGCAGTTGCTCGAACGAAGGCGCAACGAAGTTTCGCATCGTGCCCGTGACGGCGATGGACAAGGGTTGAATCGCTCTGGCCGTCGATCCGCGCGTGGTCATGCCCGTCCACTTGTCGACTGAGAATCGAATTCCGCCCGTGAACTCAGGGATCATCGAGTTGCGCTGAGGAGGTCGCGACGCGCTGACGGCGAGCTCGAGCGAAGTGGGACCGAGCGGAATTTCTTTGCTCAGCCGCAGTTGCAATGTGCGCTGATACAACTCGCCGGGGAGCCCTTGGATCTGAACGCTGTTCGGGTGAAAGATCGGTTGCCAGCCAAAGAGGTGCCAATATTGGCCAAACACCACGTCGATGACGGGTGTCTCGACCTTGAGGTACGCCAAGCGCATGCGCACCGTCGGATTGTTCCAAAACGAGGCTTCGCTCGAACCAGAGGCAAGCGGATAAGTGGTCGCGCCGCTGGTCGCGTTGGTGGATGGATCGATGCTCGGATCGACGCCGAGAAAGTCCATCTCGAGTGTCGCGCTCGCGCGGACTTTACCGAGTTCGGGCGCACGCAAACGCAAACCAAAGCGCGAGTTGCGCACGCTGAACTGCAGTCGTCCATGATCGCCCGCGTAGGTAGTTCGTAATGCAGGAGGTGGCGGAAAATTGCCGTTTTGACGCTGCACCTGCGCGTTGCCTGCCACGTCATTGAAGCTCTGCGTCGAGTCGAGCATCACGTCTCCCTCGATGAACCCGTAGAGCGCTGCCGACCACTTGCCCACCACGAGATTGGGAGCGTCCTCCGCCTGCGTTCCGATCGACGCGCCGATGTCCTTGAGCGCCGAGTCGTACTCCTCTTGCGTGATGATCTTCTTGTCGCGCATGAGCCGCAGACTCGCGACCTCCACCACCGCCGGCCTCGCATCTGTCGCCACAGGAGTCGGCGCGGGAGCAACTACGGGAGTTGGCGCGGCAGCGACCGTGGGAGGGGGCGTTGGAGCGACCGTGGGAGGGGGCGTTGGAGCGACTGTGGGAGGGGGCGCGGGATCTGTCACCGGTTGCGCACCCGCGAACTCGGAAATCAGCAAGACACCGATTGCCACCCCAGCCACATGAAAGCGACGCATGTGCCGTCTTTTACCCACTTCGCGCCTCTAGGGATAGACCCTCGCTCGTCGGCGTTGGGAGGGCGCCATTTGCGGTGTCCTCGCTCTGTCGCGCCGTCGACGCAACGTGTGCACTCTACAAGTTTTCCAGTTTGTTGCGAAGCCGTGGGCATCCCGACCCCTTGGTCCTGCAGAGTGATCATCGAAACAAAGAACAAAACAGTACTGATGGTTCAACACCATCATCCCTATGCGCACGCACGCGGCGTATGGCAGTGGATCGATGGTCTCCGCGGCTACGCCCGTATGCTCGCTCTCCTTGCGCGTCATGCGAACACGTTCGTGATGCACGGTCACTTGCACAAGGCGATCGACAAAGTGATTGGTCAAGTCGGACACTCTCGTGTGTTTGGAGCGTCAGCCATCGTCGATGACGCGCGCGTTCGTCTCTACGATGTCCGCGGTGACATCATCGAGCCGTACGCGATCACGACTGCGTGAGACCAACCAACGCGCATAGCCGTCCGCCGGCTCATTTCACGGCGATCACGAAGTTCTTCCACACGACTCCACCCCGCGAGTCGCGCAACACGACCCATCCATGCAAGAGGCCTGGTGCAGTGGGGAGGTTGAGGTTGTCGCTCGCGTTGGGCGTGGAGTCGGTCTCTTCCCGACCGCTGATGTCGACCGCGTAAGATCCGCCTGTCGCGAACCATGAGGCTCGCATCGACTCGCGGCGGGTCTGGTTGTGGAGCGCCTCGGCGTCATAGAAGAAGTACCTCTCAGCCCCACCGCACCCTTTCAACGCGTCTCCACAGTCCGCAGCGCAGCTCGTCGGCGTTTCGTCGGGACCGCAAAGGGCATCGCCACAAGCATCCACCTCGGGACACACGGGCCAGTCGACCTCGAGGTGGGCGACAGTGCCTGCGGGCAGAGGTGTCGCGCTCGAGTCTTCCACTCCCGCGGGTTGACCATTGATCGTCAATGCGACAATCGTTGGATTGGAATTGACATGGTAGTGCGCATGAAATTCGGTCGCGTCCGTCGACGATGCTCCTGCAACACCGCAGGACAGGCGCGACGAACCAATGATGGGCTGGTCGCCATCGGCTGCGACCAAGATCGCACAAACTGGCTGATAATAGCCTCCGGTTGGATCGGGGTCGGTGGGTCGACCGAAGGGCTCGCCTGGTCGCGGCGACGGGACTTCCGGTCCGAACAAGCGACACGCGTCCGAGGGAACCTTCCCACTCGCAGTCGTTCCTTGACCCAGGGGTATGAGAAAGTCACCTACCCGAGAGGTGCAAATCGGATTGACCGGCTCGAGCTCCTTCAATGGTTTGCGCGCGGTGCAGAGCGCCCAGTCAACCGTGATGCTGGGCGTGCCGCCAGAGGAGTCGACCACCAGCGCCGAATAGGACACGACGTCTTTTCCTTCTGCCTCCGCGGGGTCGGAGCGAATGGCCAAGATGCGTGGGCCATCGACCACCGATTGTCGCGCGGTGAGGTCCGGGCGGCAGGCAAACAACAACGCGAGGGCCAGGGCACGCATTCTGGTGTTGGTCAGAACGACCATTTGAGTCCTATGACCGGCAAGATGGGAAGACCCGTGATGTAAGCTTTTTTCTTGTAGTTGTAGTCATAGACAATCTCCTCCGGGTTCTGGTGATTGGTGACGTTCTGCACATCGAGGTAAACCTCAGCGTCAGTCTTGAGGATCTTGAAGTGCTTCGCGAGCCGCGCGTCGATCGAGTAGAACGACGGGATTCGCAGCGAGTTTTGCGCACCAAATAGCGGCTCGAACGTGCCCGTGCGATCGGGGTAGGTGCCGATCACCGGCGTCCGCGGGAAGCCTGTCGCAAAACGGAAACGCAGACCCGTCTCCCAACCCTTCCCAAGGTCGAACGCTCCCACGACCGTGAGGACATGAGTTTGGTCGTAGTCGAAAGGTCGCCAGTCAGCGCCAGGATGATCCTTCCGCTCGCTACGAATGATGCTGTAGCTCACCCACCCAAAGAACGGCCCCAGTTGCTCTTGTCTGAGTAAGAACTGAGCGCCAAACGACCTTCCTTCCCCCTCTTGAACGAGCGCCTGCGCAAGCAATGGAGTCGAAGCCGCGCTGCGAGAGGTAAGGTCACTCGACGCTGAGTAAAACGCAGTCGCCTCCGCGCTCAAGGTAGAAGTGAGCTTGAAGAGCGCGCCCAGCAAAGTGTGTTTGGCAGACGACAAACCAAGCTTGGGGTTTCCGAAGACTGCCGAGAGATCTTCAGACTGCGGAGACTGATGGTAGATGCCGAACGCAGCCTTGATCGTGATGCGCTTCTGCGGCTGGTATCGCACCGAAATGCGCGGCTCCAGCACCGTATCTTGCGTGAATAGGCCTACCGCAGGGTTGTCGCCCGTTACAGGGACAGAGCGATTGACGCTCGATAAAAAGGGTTCGATGCGCGCGCCAGGCACGACATGAAGCTTGTCATTGAAGAGGCCGATGTCTGCTTCGATGTAGGGAGCGACACTGCCCACCAGAGTCTTCCAATCGTCCACATTGACCTGATCACTGGGAGGCTGACCAAAGACCCGAACATCTCCCTCGCGTGGGGGAGTGGTGATGCTGCCAGACCGATGCACGGAGGTCGCAGTAAAGTCGGCATCGACTCCCACTTGGAAGCCCAGCCATTTGGTCGCCTGCCCTCGCCAAAACGCCCGCAAGCCAAACACATTCGCGTCGGTGTCGAGTGTGGCGGGAGTGGCTCCGAATCGGTTGGTCACCGAGGAGACGTCACGTCCCCACGAGGGAAGGACTGTGATCGACTCTCCATTGGCGAGTTTTTTTTCGTACCGCAACCAAACGCGTCCAAATCCGAGACGTCTGCTTTCGCGCTTGGTTTGAGCCGGATCCGCGTCTACCAGCGTTCGGTCGATGGCATCGGACGAGATCAATCCACCGAGCTCCAGCGTCTCCCCTTTTTCGAACGCGTATTGAATGCGCGCTTGCGAGTCGAAATATCTAGGGAGAGGAACGATGTCACCGACGTCCGCCGAACCTACTGCTTTGATGACTGAGTCGAGGTAGCTCTTTCGCACCGCGCCCGCGAAGTGCCACTTACTACCTATGGGTGCAGACACGGCTCCCGAGGCATCGATGACATCGGCACCTACACTGCCGTGCCACTTGTCGTCATCGAGTGCTCGGAGTTGCACGGCCACCAGTCCGCCGAGACCGCGACCATAGGGTGCCCCATAACCTCCAGGCACGAGCTCCACGGAGCGCACCATATCGCTGTGCACGATCGAGCGATAGCCACCATCGTGATAGAGACGCGGCACGCGCACACCTTCCACATAGACGCGCGTATCCTCGGGCGCAGCTCCCCAGACGACGATCTGTCCTGACCCAACAGCACTGCGCGCGACGCCCGGCAGATTCTCGACGACCTTGAGCACGTCACCCTGCGTGCCTGGAACCTGCGTCGCCTGCTTGGCCGTAATCTCAGTTGAAATGAGCTGTTTTCCGAGCTTTGCTGCAGTCACGACCACTTCGAAGTCCGTGTCGTCTTCGCCTGGAACAGAAGCTTTGAGGTCCACATCATACGTGGCGTCCAGTTGCTTGGCTGCTTCGAATGACTCTTGCGTACCCAAGGGAGTGAGCTTGTCGCCTTGAAGAGTAATGGTGTGATCGCCGGGCGGAACATCCAGGATGCTGAACTTGCCTTCTGCGTCTGTGACTGCAGACTGGCCGGTCTCGAGTGAGACTGTGATCCCGGGCAATGGTTTCTTGTTCCCGCGCTCGCGCACCACGCCGGTAAAGTCAGCAGTGGTGCGCTTGACCATCTCCTGCTTGATGACGAATTCGTATCGATAAGTAATCTTGACTGGGATGGCCTTCCCATTGACCAACGCGGGCTCGAACACGAACTGTCTCGCGGCGGCGATCGCGGGCGCGTCGAATACGGGTCCGCCCGATTCCTGCAAGACGACTGCCGCGACACTGCCAGTCTCTGTAATGGCAATCTGCAAGACGACCGTGGCTTGCGTGCCTTTGGCTTTTTCTTCCTCTGGGTAAGGTGCCTCGACGAAGTGAACGAGCTTGGGAGGCTTGATGACCCGCTGCGATCCGCTCGGCACGGAATCGCCCACGCGTGTCGCTCCCGGCTGCGTGTCGTCTTGTGCGAACGACACACGAGCGCAGGTGACAATCGCGAGAACGGTGCAGGCAATCCGCCTCATTTTAGCCCGAATGAGATTCCCATCTTGATCGTCGTCGGGACGGGTTTGCCGCACTTGGTTGCCGGCACGAAGCTCCACTGCTTGACCGCTACGGTGGCCGCCTCGTCGCAACCAAAGCCCAGACCGTTGAGCACTTTCACGCTCGTCACATGACCGCTCGCGTCGATGGTGACTTCGAGTCTTACCTTCCCTTCGACGTTCGCCTGTTGCGCTTCGGGTGGGTAGGTCGGTTGAACTTGGTGGTCCATCTTCGGTTTGACGAGATCTTCGACGCAGTCAGGATCGCTCGCGGCAAGCTGCCTCACTTGTTTGGTCGTCGTCGCAGGCGCGGGGTGTCCGCCGCCGTTGCCTCCGCCTCCGCCACCGCCAGCGGGGACGGCCAACCCCGTACCTCCGCCACCCATCGCGAATCCCAAGTCTGCAAAGCCGCTCATCGAACCAGGGGCATCGCCCGCGCTCGGAGGCGACGGGTTGTTCGTGGGAGGTGGAGGCGCAACCTCTGGAGTGAGCTTGGGAGGAGTCACGGTCTTCTTTGCAGCTGGCGCTTTCTCCTTTTCGGGCTTCGGAGGTGGTGGCTTCTTTTTCTCCGTTTCGTCCTTCTTTTTAGCCTCTGCCAGCGCGATCGCGACGCTGCTCTGTTTTCGCGCCTTAGGAATGACGCCGAACGCCACGTAGGCACCCACGTGCAACGCGAGGACGCCACCTAAGACAGCGAGTTGAAGGCGAGTCACAACAGCGCCTACTTTTGTTGTTGATCGATCGTGATGGCAAACTTGGTAACCCCCTCGCGCTTGGCGAGGTCGATCACATGAACCACGTCACCGTGGTGAGCATTGGTATCCCCGCTGATGACGAGGTTCAGATCGTCATTGCCAGCCTTGGCTTCGCGCAGCTTGGCGATCAAGACATCTTCGGAGATGGGAGTCGTCTCTTGATTGAAGAAGTACTTCCCGTCCTTGTTGATCTGCACTGTGGCGGGGCTCTGCACGGACTCGTCGCTCGACGCACTCTTGGGAAGCTCGACCTTGAGACTTTGCGACACGATGTAAGTCGCCGAGACCATCATGATGACCAAGAGCACGAGCATGATGTCGACCATCGGCGTGATGTTGATGCCGACAATCCCTGTGCGCTTTCCGCCGCGGGCGGCGAGCTGAGCGCCCATTATTCAGCCTCCCCAACAATCTGAGCCGAGACCGGACCGAACGCGCGGTCGTCGAACGAGCCAGCTTGAGCCGAAGACCGACGCCCGCGACGATCGCCTACTTTACCCTCGTGATCGCGGGCTCGCAGCCACGCGCTGATCTGCTTTTCCATCATGGCGACGTTGCTCTCGATGTCGCCTACTTTCTTTTGAAACCAGTTGTACGCAACGACCGCTGGGATGGCCACGAACAGACCCACCCCTGTCGTGATCAGCGCCTCGGCGATGCCACCCATGACGTTGTTCATCGACCCTTTGTCGGTGCCTTCGCTGAGCTGGTGGAAGGCAACCAACACTCCGATGACCGTTCCAAACAATCCAATGAAGGGAGCGTTCGAGCCGAGAGTTCCCAGGTAATACATGCTCCGGTCGAGTTCCTTTTTCTTCTTGATCATCTGACTATCGACCCGTCGTGAAATGATTCGGGGCCGCCTTTGATCCAGTGAATCGCCCCAAGAATGACGCTCGCTTCGATCGAGCGGCTGTGCGCGAGCAGCTGTTCTGCGCCGTCTTGGTCGCCTGCCTCGAGAAGCGCCGTCACGCGATCACTGAGCGCGTCGACGTCGTCTTGGTTGCGGCGAAAGAAGATGATGCGCTCGACCGTGGCGGCGATGGAGAAGACCGAGAGGACCAGCAGGAGCCACATGACCCAGCCGCTTCCACCCGCGATAGCTGCTTTCATCAAGCGTTCAATCAGGATGCCAGTCATGTGTTTGCTCCTTCTCTGGTTTCTAAAACGAATAAGTCATGAGGTACTGCCCGTTGCCCGCTCCGCCATTTGCGTCGACCGCACCGAAGTGACCCTTGCGTACGTCGATCGCTCTCAGGTTGCGGTTGGGCATGACGCCGTCGGCTTCGTAGACGGTCATCGTGTAAGTGGCGCCTTGCTTGCCGCACGCGTCGAACAAGTTTGCGTAGATGTCGAACGAGCCCGTTGGTCGCTGTTGCCACACCAAATCCTCTTGGCGCCGACCATCGGGGACACAAGCGATGAGAGAGTCACGATCGATGAGACCCCCATTTTCAGCAGGTCCCGTGCCTGCATCATTGAGAGCGGTCGCGGGATGCTTGGGCTCCACGACTTTGCTGTCTGGAGTAACGACCTGCAGATCGATGTCGACGTTTTGATCCCACTCGAGACTGATGACGGCGTCGGGTGGAGGCTTGGTCGGGTCGCAGCTGTGCAGGTTGTCAGGCAGCTTGGCGGCAAAGCAGAGACTCGTCTCGATCTGCTCTCCGGCGTTGCCCGCGCCATCGACGGCGACGAATCGCAGGGGATGAAACCCGCTCGCGCCAGAGGCGAAGTCAGAGTTGTAGTCCATGTCGATGTGCCAATCGCTCTCGTCATTGAAGAGCGGATCAGACGGCCCAATCAGGAAGACCCAATAACCAGAACCGATGTCATCAAAGCGCACGGCGACAGACTTAGCCAAGGATGTGGGGCTCACCCGACCGTCGACCGCTTTGCCTGCTTGTCCAGGTTGCACGATGCGACTCGAGAGGGTCACCGCTGTTACCTTAGGTCCCGCGGCTCCCGAGCCGGGAGGAGACCCTGGCAATGGACCCGGGATGAACTGCCCACCGCGCACGCGCATCGGCTCGCGGAGCCCGCTTCCCACGGATTGTCCGTCGCACGAGGCGAGCAGCAAACAGGCTAAAACAAGGCGCGGCAGAGATCTCATAGCTGCACCTGAAGACGGACCGTCCACGCGTTGGCTTTGAGGTTGGTCGGCAGTCCGCTGACGTCACGCGCGTAGTGATTGCGGATCACATCGTACTGAAACATCAAGCGCGCGCGATCCGGCAAGACGAGACCAATCAATGGAGAGAAAGACTGAATGGTCTGGTTGGTAGGGATGAGCTTCCCGTTGCGCTTGTCGAGGAAGTCAGAATTCGGATCGTAGAAGTCCCAGCGGAAGCCGACGACACCATACCGAGTGACATCCTGAAGGATGCCCGCGTAGGCACCGACCTCTCGCACGTCGATGCCAGTCAGGACCGGGTCTGCGGGATACAGACCGCGGTCGAGATTGCTCGCGACGACGACTTCGCCATAAGCCATGGTCTGGCCGAACCTCGTCTTGAGGCGCACCTGAAGGTCTGCGCCGAACGCCCAGTGCGGATAGTTCACCGACGGCGTCGCCGCGGTCGCGGGTTGTCCAGTGAGCTCGGAAGGCTGAATATTGCCGTCTTCGTTGGCGTCACGCCAGACGATGGTGTTCTTGGTCGCGTCGAGTCCCGAGTGAAAACCTTGCCCGCGCAGACCAGACACGTTCCCGCTGATTTGGAGATCGTCTCGCGGATGCGTGTCGATGCCTACTTTGAAGACGACGTCTTTTGCCGAGTGCGCCGACTGACCCGGAAAGCCAACCTTCTCGTCGAGTGGTTCGCCGTTGAGCGCCGCGATGCTCCAACGCACGAAGTAGAGTCCGCCCCAGAACTTGATTCCCACATCGGGTTCACCTGGGAAGAACGACTGAGACGCCAGCGATCGCTCCATGAAGAACCTGGTGCGAGGGCTCTCGCCGAGCTCGTACCCAAACGGGGTATCGAACAAACCTAAGGTCACGGCAGCGACCGGCACGTCCTTGACCTCAGTCCCTCCCTTGAGTCGAGGCAGCTTGAGGGTCGCGAACGCGTGGAGCATTCGCATTTGCGGACCGTTCTTGGTGTTGCCGTCGATCTCCAGTTGCGCGTGAGCGAACTGCCAGTCCGCGTCGAGGCGCACGCGAGCGCGACGGAGGAGAAACCGATCCTTGTTGAGGAGGAGCTGTCCCTGCTGAAGTTGGTCCTCTGAGTCCTGGTGCGATTGATACTCGCCTTGCACGTAACCCGTCACGCTGAAGGGCTTCAACCACTCGGGCTTCTGAGCGGCCTTCTTTTCAGCCTCCTTATCGCGCGCAGTGTTGGCCGCCTCGAGCTTGTTCAAGCGCTCTTCGACGCTCGGCGGCGGGGTGTTGGGTGCCGTCGTTGGATGAGCAGCGACCACCAAGTCGTCTTCGTCGTCCTTGTCTTTGTCTGCGGCGCGAACGATGCCTGCGGCGAGCGTGATGGATAGCACGCAACCGACACTCATCAGACGCGTAACAGGCACATTCACGACGATAGACCTCTGCGTTTCAGCGATTGAAAATCAAAACCGCTGCTGGGAGCTCTGGGGGTGCAACACTAAGCCTAAGGAGAGACACTCAGGGAGGCATGGCGCCTCCCTAAGCGGAGCGAGTACTAAGGGTTAAGGTTGGGGAAGGTTAGGCCAGCTCGAGATGGAGCCCTTGTTGTCGAACGCGATGCCGGTCGCGCAGGTGTTGGGACCTGCTTCGATTCCGGAGTCCGCGCCGCTATCGGTGTTAACGGGACTCGTGTCTGGTTGAGACGCGTCGGGTTTGTTGACCGGCTTGGCCGTCGAGTCGTCTCCGCCGCAAGCGACGAAGAAGGCGATGGGTGCCGCGGCGATGACCGTGAGGAGTGCGAATTGGATGGTTTTCATGGTCATCTCCTCACTTCACTTCGCAGTAGCCGTAACGACACTTGGGTGTCGTGCCGGTGCATCCGTTGTCGTCCGCGCACGTCTTGCAGGCTGCGGGCGCTGCCGAGTTGGCTTTGAACTCGTAGTAACAACCGCAAGGTTCATCGGGTGTGTAAGGAACGAGCCCGGTGTCAGTCGGCGCGACTTCGGCCGTGCGCTTGAAATTCATGGCGCACTGCGGGACCGTAAAAGCCGCCACTTCGTAGTCGATCATCGTCTTCTTCGCGGCGGGGTCGGCGAGACCCTCTCGCGTGAAGTAAGACAGCGCCGTCCCGACGGTCGGGTTCGCGGGGACGCTGTTCAGGACTTTGGTCACGTAGTGGATCGGACCCCAGTAGGGATACAGACCGTTGCGCACGTTGTACTTGTCGAACGAGCCCTTACCCGAGTCCGAGTACAGACCACACGCGCCACCCTTGGGTTGGTACGCAAGTGCCTTCACCGCGTTCGTGCCGCCACGGTTGGCGTCCGCCCAGTCGGCAGAGAGCGCAGCGATGGCTTTGTCGGGGGCGGTCGCGTCTGCGTTGTGGATCGCAGCGAGCACATCGCCTGAGGACGACGTCGGTCCGTTTGGGTAGGTACCCTTGAGTTTGGTGATGTCGAAGCCGACGAGCTTGGTCAACATCGTGTAGGTGCCCGAACTCGCGGAGCGCCGGAAGATGTAATTTGCGTCGGTCCACGGAGTCGCGGTGTTGGTCTGAGCGCCCCAACCAAACACGATGAACGCGGCTTCTTGACTGATCACGTCTGCTTTGGATTTCGTCGGAACGACAAAGTCGAAGACTTGCGCAGAACCGCGAAAATCCTGCTGATCGGCAGGGAGCGTGACGTTGTTGCATGAAGACGGGAACACATCCGAGATGCCAACATCGGGGACCATTCCAGCGACGTCTGGCGGATCGCAAGGCAACTCGCCGTTGCTGTTTTGTAGCTCGTCCCAGTAGATGCCGCCCTTAGGTTCCTTAGTCCCTGTGGTGATGTCGCCGAGGCCTTGGCATGAACCTACGCTCTGGTAGACGAGCCGCACGGGTGAGCTCAGCTTCGCGAGCACTTGAGAGATCGACTTGAGCATCGGCTTGGCCGCGCTCGAACCTGTGAAGACGACGACTGTTCCGGGCAGGGGAGTCGATCCGTCCTTTGCGGTAACCGCATTGCACTTCGGGTTCGCCGCATTTGCATCCGCGCCGATCGCAAGGAAGCTCACTGCGGCTAACGCAGCGACGACACTCCTGGTGACGAGCTGCTCGTGGTGTTTGGGTAGCCTCATGTCAGACCTTTCTGTTTCGGTTGGCGTGACAGTACGGGTCCCTCATGACGCGGATGTCGTTCGTCTGTGACGTTTTGTCGTCACCGGCGCAATCGCACAAACGGCAGGAAATCGCGTATTGCAGCGGTATTTGAGTGATTCGTCCTCGTGGCTTGTGACGCGACGGTGACGCGGTTCAGCGCGCGGTCATCAGGCAGTCACAGTCACGTGACTAACGCGTGCCGTCTTCGGTCAAGCGGGTGCAGCGTCCGCGAAACGGTAGCCGACACCGCGCACGGTCTCGATGTATTCGCCTGCGGCGCCGAGCTTCTCGCGCAGCCGTTTGACGTGGGTATCTACCGTGCGTGTCGTGATGTCTGCCTCGACGCCCCAAACGTCCGAGAGGAGCGCACTTCGCGTTTGAACACGATTTCTGCGGTCGTGGAGCGTCGTGAGGAGGCGAAATTCGAGAGCCGTCAGCTCGACCTCGGCGTCTGCAACCCATACGCGGTGAGCGCCTCGATCGACTCTGAGACAACCGAACGCGATGATGGGCGCGCATGCGGGCTCGCTCCAGCTCCGTCGCAAGATGGCCTCGATGCGCAGCAGAAGTTCGCGCACGCTGAACGGTTTGACCACGTAGTCGTCAGCACCGAGTTCGAAGCCGACGACCCGGTCGATTTCTTCCCCTTTGGCTGTGACCATCACGACCAAGCATTGCTGGGTGACGGCGTCCTTCTTCAACACTTTGCAGACTTCGGTCCCAGGGATGTCTGGAAGCATCAGGTCGAGCAGCACGAGATCGGGTCGATGCTCCCGCGCGCTGCGAAGCGCCTCGTGGCCTCCAAACGCGGCGAAAGTTTCGTGCCCTGCCTGGCGCAGGTTGTAGACGAGCACCTGCGAAAGGTCCCGCTCGTCTTCGACCACGAGAATGCGTGCCATGTACATGCAGACGTAGCGGCACTAGGTGACGATCAGGCCAAGGAAAACGTCCAGATCCAGCTGCCCGCTGCCGCATCGTTATTGGCGCGTGGCTCGACTCAGTGGGTCAACACCACAGTGTCGAGCACATCATCATCCTTGACCTGCGACCCAGAAGCCTTGAGCCCGTACGCAGTCATCGTGAGCTTGTTGGCTTCGAGTGTGAGCAACGAATACGCGCCGATATAAGGAGTGCCGTTGCCAAACGCAGCGCTCTTCTCGCGGTAGGCAGACGCGCTCGTCCCGACCTTGTAAGGGTCCGCACCCGCGCCCGCGCAAATCACATACTGCGTGCCGCTACCGACCACGGGATCGCCGCTCGCCGGAGTGCCTGCTTTTAGCGGTTTGCTGCGTTCGTATTCGTGATCGTGTCCGTTGAACACCATGTCGACGTTGTGCTTGTCGAAGATGGGCGCAAGTTTGCTCCGTACGAGAAGCACGTCACCGTCAGCCGAGTGCAGCGAAGTCGAGAAGAGACCACGGTGACTGATTGCCGCGATGAACGGCACCTTCGCGCGATTGGCGTTGGCCGCGGTCAGATCTTTGTCGAGCCACGCGAGGATGGAGGTCGCTGCGTCTCCCGTGCCGTCCGTTGCGAGTGGCTGATCATCGATGAGCACGAAGTGAGTGTTGCCCACATCGAAAGACGCGTACTGCTCCGCGAAGTTGCCCTCGCCCGGAATCGCAAAGTTCGAATAGAACTGGCCCGCTTCGTTTTCGTGGTTTCCGGCGATCGGCACGATCAGTTGTTGCCCGAGTGTCAAAAACTTTCCGGCGCTCTGCGGGTCTTTCCAAACCGCGTCGAGCCATTGCGTGTAGAGCGTCTCGAGCGAGCCGATGTCGACAAGGTCACCTGTCACGAGTTGAATCGCTGCGCCTGCGTCGCGCATGCGGCCCTCGACTGCTTGCCATGTCGTGACGACATCGCGTGCGTCGCCCAAGATGCCCACGGTGAGCTTGCCGGTCGTCGGCACGGTGGTGAACGATTGCGTCGCGCTCCACACCTCTGAGCCCGTCGCCCCGCCACCAACTTGATAATAATAAGTGGTACCGGCCTTGAGACCGCACACGTGCACTTCGTGAAAGAAGGCTGGTTTCCCGGTCGAAATTCCAACTGCGGGGGGTTGCGCGCTGAACGAAAAGCCCGCGTGCACATCGCTCAATGTGTTGGGGTCGGTGCCCAGCTTCACCTTCGCGGCGTGATTGGCGACCAGAGTCTCCCAAACGAACGCGGCGGTCGTCGATGGATCCGCGTAGCCAGGTGCACCCGCAGTGACTCCGCCGCCGAGTCCGATGCGGACGCGCATGGGAGCAGCCGAGGGGTCGACCGCGGTCGTGTCGTCCACCGCGAGATCGCTGTAGTTGCGCGTCGCGGGTGGAGACACTTTGTATTGGCAACCCTGCGGCGAATAACTGAACGTGACGCCGCCATCATCCGTGCCGCCGTCGGTCACGGGGCGATCCGATTTCCCGCTGCTGCATGCGAACGCCAACACCGATGCTGAAAGCCAGGGAAGGACACCAATCATCCGCATGCGAAAACCTCGTTGGCTAAGAGAGAACTGAAAAGGTAGCTGGCGCGCTCGGTGTTGTCACGACGCGAGCGCGTGACGCAACACCGGGTACGGCCGCTCACCTGCGACTTCGACGAACCCCGCGGCCAGATAACTCGTGATCACACCGCGCCACATTTGTTCGTCGGCGACGTAGGGTTCCGAGTGCACTTGCACGTGCGGATACGCCTCGAGGCTCGAAGCGCCCCATGCGCGCGCGTATCGTGGCGCGGCTGAAATTAGGGCGTTTGCGACGCCTGTCTTTCTGTCGGTCGGACGAACGAGCAAGCATCCGATCGACCACACGCCCTCGTCAGGTCCAAGATCGAGCGATCGGTAGACAGGCAGTCGTCGCAACTTGTGAACGCTCGCGCGAGGCGTGAGCTTGAGCCAGCCCACGCACTCTTCGTTGCGCATCGCGACGAGGCCGCGCGCTCGCAAATCGTCGCTCACCACCAGCGCGGCCTGCTCTCGTCGATTCGCTTCGGGATCTTGTGCGCAGCGCGCGAGCCAAGAATTCTTGTCACCCTCGAAGTGCCAGTAGCGACAATAACAAGCGCAACTCGACGTCTCGAACAACCTCGCCCACACGTCGAGGTGATCGCGTGTGAGCGGGATGACTTCGACGGGCGCTCGATCCACGTGACTTACAGAACTGCTGCGCGAGGCGGGTGATGTCGTTCGACTGCGCCTGCGATCGCGAACATGGTCGCCTCGTCGAGCGCGCGTGTGATCACTTGAAAGCCCACAGGGAGGCCGGATTTCGTCGCAGCGCATGGCACACTGATCGCTGGCAATCCTGCCAGCGAGGCCGGCAACGTGTAGACGTCACTCAAGTACATCGACAGCGGGTCGCCTGTTTTTTCGCCGAGTTTGAACGCAGGTGTCGGAGAAGTCGGGCACACCATGGCGTCAATTTTCTCGAACGCGGCGTCGAAGTCGCGCGAGATGAGCGTGCGGACCTTTTGCGCCTTGAGGTAGTACGCGTCGTAGTAGCCGGCGCTCAAGACGAACGTGCCAAGCAAGATGCGCCGTTTGACTTCGCTACCGAATCCCGCGTCGCGGGTGGCGCCATAGATCTCTTTGAGGTCGCGCGAGCGCTCGACGCGAAGGCCATAACGAATCCCGTCGAAGCGTGCGAGGTTGCTCGACGCCTCGGCGGTCGCGATGACGTAATAGGTGGCGACTGCGTAACGCGTGTGAGGCATCGCGACTGGCACCACGGTGCAACCGTCTTGCTCGAGTTCTTTGATCGCCGCGCGCACGTTGGCTTCGACTTCTGCATCGAGACCCGCCGCAAAGTATTCTGCGGGAACGCCGATTCGCAGGCCTTTTACGGGCCGATCGCACGCGTCTTCCCACTTGTCGGTGGGCACGTCGAGACTCGTTGCGTCCTTCGGATCTTTGCCCGCGATCACCTCGAGCACGCGCGCTGCTCCTCGAACGTCCGTCGCGAACGGTCCGATCTGGTCGAGACTCGACGCAAACGCGATGAGACCAAAACGCGAAACGCGTCCATAGGTTGGTTTGACTCCGACCGTGCCTGTGAGTGCAGCAGGCTGGCGGATCGATCCACCGGTGTCGCTACCAAGCGAAGCGGGCACCATGCGCGCAGCCACACTCGCAGCGCTTCCGCCTGACGACCCGCCCGTCGTGCGCGTCAGGTCCCAAGGGTTTTTGCAAGGACCGTATGCGCTGTTCTCGGTCGACGACCCCATGGCAAACTCGTCCATGTTGGTCTTGCCAGGCAGGAGCGCGTCTTCTGCTTTGAGTCGCGCGACGACCGTGGCGTCATAAGGTGGAATGTAGTGCTCGAGAATTTTCGAGCCACTCGTCGAGGTGATGCCACGCGTGACGAGCGCGTCTTTCAGCGCAATGGGCACGCCCGCGAGTCGCCCGAGTTTTTCTCCGCGCGCGCGCTTGTCGTCGATTTCTTTCGCTCGAAGCGAAAGCGTTTCTTTCGATAGTGCGAGAAATGCGTGAACCGACGGGTCGTGTTTTTCGATTCGAGCGAAACACGCTGCGGCCACGTCGACCGCCTTGAGTTCGCCTGATTGCACCTTGGCGGCGAGATCGGTCACGCTCAGCGCGAGAGCGTCAGCCATCAGCCTTCTCCCA
>JAYVXK010000564.1:0-17546 GCA_043785265.1 Myxococcales bacterium
GCAGCCGATGTTGGCATCGCGATGGGCAACGGGACGGATGTCGCGATGGAGAGCGCAGCGGTCGTGCTGATGCGAGGAGATCTTGCGGGCATCGAACGAGCGCGCGCCTTGAGTGCCGCGACGATGCGAAACATTCGGCAAAATCTCTGGCTGGCGTTTGTCTACAACACGATCGGCATTCCGATCGCCGCGGGCGCGTTGTACCCAGTCTTCGGTTTGTTGCTTAGTCCGATGATCGCGAGTGCGGCGATGAGTCTGAGTTCTGTGTCGGTGATCACCAATGCGCTTCGTTTGCGGACGCGTGTGATCTGATCACAAGTGTGTCGCCGTTTTGGCTCCTTCCGGTGTTGACCACGCGGCGTAGCCGACGTGCCGTCTTGTTGGCGTGGTGGAGGTTGCCTGCTGCCTCGACAGACGGTAGGCTCTGCTCGTGGCAACGCGCGTTTGGTGGCTTCGACTCTGCGCAGTGTTGATGTTGGTGCATCTCACTGGAGCCGGCCACCTCGTGCGTGATTTCGTGACTGCGCTGGACGGCACGGTGGCTCACGAGGGCGACGCGTGCGGGTGCGGTGATCCCAATCGCTCCGACGACTGCCCCGCTGATTGCCCCAATTGCCACTGTCCCAATGGATCGATGGCGCTGCCACCACTAGTGGAGTCCAGCCCCGAGATCGCCCTGGTTCCGCATGCTCCGTTAGAAGCACCTCGTCCCCTCACCGACGTTCCTCCGGACGGAAGCAAGACATCCATCTTCCGACCGCCTCGTCGCTTGTTCGTCTGAACAAGCCCAGCCGCTCCGGCGGCGATTCCAAAGGTGTTGGAGGTTTTCATGCGATGGATGACAGTCGCGATGGCGCTTGCGTGCGCGTTGAGCACAACGCAAGCGTTTGCTGCAGATGACGTTTGCCCAAGTCCGCTGGCTCGTAGAGACGTTGCTCCGTGCGCACAGCTTCACAACCTCGCGCTGCGCAGTGAAGCTCTTACGCGTTCGGCACTGGAAGGTCGAAGGGTAGCAGTCCTTCCGATCATTCCTTCAAACCCGGTCGTCTCCGCCACTCTCGCTCGCAGGAATATCGACGGGATGTTCGTGCCCAACTGGTCGGTGGGACTTGGACAGGAGATCGAGATCGGCGGACAGAGAGGGCTACGACTCGAGGCAACGCGAGCGGACCTCGCTGCGGAGGATGAGCGCGCGCTGGCCTTGAGGCGTGCGGTCGTCGCGGATGCCTACGAGGCTTACTTCACAGTGCTGGGAGCCCAGGCTGAACTAGATCTTGCCAAGAAGCTTGAGAGTGTTGCGCTCGCTGTCAACCGCGCAACGCAGGCGATGGCTCAGACAGGGCTGGCCGCTGGCGTGGACTCCGACATTGCCGAGGCCGCTGCTTTCCGCGTCATCAAGAGTCGCATCGAAGCAGAGGGACAACTCTCTGGCGCCCGCGTCCTGCTGACCACTGCACTGGGGCTCGACCCCAGCCAAGCGACGATCGACGCGAGCGGCGACTTGCTTCCACTCGCGGGAGTCGATTCTGCTGCGCACGCAAGCCTTGGC
Source organism: Myxococcales bacterium (assembly GCA_043785265.1). Taxonomy (GTDB): domain Bacteria; phylum Myxococcota_A; class Polyangia; order Polyangiales; family Polyangiaceae; genus JANYHY01. The sequence continues at coordinate 1,550 of JAYVXK010000564.1, forward strand.
GAGGATCGACCAGAGGTCCGTGCGCTTCGCGACGAAGGCCGCGCGTGGCAAGCTAGAGCTTCTACCTTTCGACGATCTCGTATTCCGAATGTCACGGTCTCGACGTTCATTCAAGACGACGGCTTCCACGAACAGGTCTTCGGTTTCGGCCTGTCGCTGCCGATCCCTTTTCCCCAGCCACTGGGACGCACCAACAACGGCGAGATTGCCGAGTCGGACGCACTCGCGCAGCGAAGCGTGTCCGAGGCCGAGCGAGCGAAGCTGGTACTTGCCTCCGATGTGCTGCGCGCTCTCGCCGAATATGATGCGCGGCTTCGTGCCCGAGACGTCATCTCAAACGATCGCCTCGATCGTGCCGAGACGACCCTGCAGAGCGTCGCGCAAGAAGTGACTGCAGGTCGGATAGCCACGCGCGATGCCGTCATCGTGGAACAGGCGCTTGTAGACATGCTGCACGACGCGACCCGGTCTCGGGTGGCCGTGTGCATCGCGTCGGTCGAACTCGCCCGTGCGGCCAGTCTTCCAGTCGAGCAGGGTGGACTATGAAGTGGCTTCTTCCGCTCACCTTCGTCGTGCTTGCCGCGTGTCCCAAGGGTGGGACGAAGGACAATGACCTACCGGCATCTTCAGCCTCGGCGCATGCGGACGAGCCGAAGCACGAAGGCATTCCGAAGAAGGTTCGTCTTCCGCCCGATGTGATCGCTGACGCGAAGATCGAAGTCGCTCCTGTGAGTAAGGAGGTGCTCGCGACGACGCTGGGACTTGCAGGTGAGATCGTCGCCGATCCGGACCGCAGCGCGCGCCTGTCTTCTCCGGTGGCAGGACACCTCGAGAGCGTGAGTTTTCAAGAGGGCAAGCGCGTGAAGGTGGGAGAAGTTCTGGCCGTGCTCCGTGTGCCGGACTTGGGAAAGGTGCGGGGCGCGTATGCAGCGACCACCGCGAAAGCCAAGACCGCCCGCTTGAACGCCGACCGCTTGAAGTCGTTGCTCGATCAGCGATTGACCTCGGAACAAGCCTACTCCGACGCGAAGGCGGAAGCAGACGCGCTCGACGCAGAGGCACTGGCACTCGGCGATCAGCTGGGAGCCATGGGCGTGAGCAAGAGCGGCGGAGCGGACTTCCTACTCACGGTGCGAGCGCCCATATCGGGAGTCGTCATCACAAGAGACGCTGTGGTGGGTCAACCTATCTCGACCGAGCAGGTTCTCGGGAACATCGCCGACCTGTCGGAAGTCTGGTTTTTGGGACGTGTGTTCGAGAAGGACCTGGGTCGCCTGGCAGAAGGCTCGTCAGCAGAGGTCACCCTGAACGCCTATCCGACCAACCACTTCGACGGGACTCTCGAGCGCTTGGGTCTGCAGATTGATCCTGTGGCGCGCACACTGACCGCGCGCGTGCGACTCAAGAACAAAGACGAGTTGCTCCGAATCGGCCTTTTCGGCGTGGCACGCATTGGACTGGCGCAATGCGAAAAGCGCGAACCTACGCTCATCGTTCCACGCACCGCCCTCACGGAGATCGCCGGCAAGCAAGTCGTCTTCGTGAAAGAGGCCGACGGCGACTACGAACTCCACGACGTGACCGTGGGCGATTCGGCGCTTGGGAAAGTGCAGATCCTCACCGGCCTCCGCGAGGGAGAATTGGTAGTCGTGGGCGGCGTCTTCACTCTGAAGAGCGCAGCGCTCAAGGCAACTCTCGCCGAGGAAGAGTGACATGGCGTTTCTCGCCGCCATCGTCCGTTGGTCTCTTCGGAACCGACCTGTTGTCGTCGTCGCGGTTCTCTTGTTCGTCGTCATCGGGATGCGCGCTGCCATTTCGCTGCCGATCGATGCAGTCCCTGACATCACGAACATCCAGGTTCAGATCATCACACCGGCACCGGCGCTCTCCCCGGTCGAAGTCGAGCAGTACGTCTCCACCCCAGTCGAGCGCGCGATGGCCGGTATTCCGAACACGACCGAGATCCGGTCCATCTCGAAGTATGGACTGTCGGTCGTAACAGTCGTGTTTCGCGACGACACTTCGATCTACCTTGCGCGCCAGTTAGTGAATGAGCACATGGCTGACGCTCAAGAGACCGTCCCAGCTCAGTACGGCAAACCACAGATGGGACCCATCACGACTGGGCTCGGCGAGATCTTCCAGTTCACTGTCGAGAACGATGCGCTGTCACTCATGCAACTCGAGGAAGTGCTCGACTGGCAGATCGCTCCACAGCTGAGGATGGTGCCTGGTGTCGTCGAGGTAAACAGCTTGGGAGGAGAGGAACGTCAATATCAGGTCGTTCTCAACCCAGGCCGTTTGCAGGCCGCGGGCGTGTCGGTACTCCAGGTCACCGATGCACTGAAGAAGGCGAACGCGAACGCCGGGGGAGGCTACCTCGAATACAATCGCGAACAGACCGTGATCGGAACGGAGGGGCAAGTCAAAAGTCCCGAGGACCTTCGCCACGTCGTCATTGGCGCCACGCCGCAAGGAATTCCCATCACCGTCAACACTGTCGGTGACGTGCGTTTCGGTGCACGACTTCGCAGAGGAGCAGCGACGAAAGATGGCAAGGGAGAAGTGGTGGTTGGCGTCGCGATGATGCTGATGGGTGAGAACTCGCGCACCGTGACGGAAGCGGTCAAGTCGAAGCTTGCTGCACTCGCGACCTCTCTTCCCCCAGGCACCCGAGTCGAGCCATTTTACGACCGATCGGTGCTTGTGGACCGCACCATCCACACGGTCGCCAAGAATCTGATCGAGGGAGCATTGCTTGTCATCGCGGTGCTCTTTGTGTTGCTCGGGGATTTTCGGGCGGGAGTGGTCGTCGCGGTGACGATTCCCCTATCGCTACTCGCGGCGATCTTCGCGATGAACCTGCTCGGGCGATCGGGCAATCTCATGAGCCTGGGCGCAGTGGACTTTGGTCTTCTGGTCGATGGCGCGGTCATCATCGTGGAGAACACCGTACGTAGGCTCTCCGAGCGCCACGCTGAGCTGGGCCGCGCGCTCTCGTCCGAAGAAAGACTAGAAGTAGTGGAGCGGGCAACACTGGAAGTCCGATCGGCAAGCGTCTTTGGCGAGGCCATCATCGCGATTGTCTACCTTCCTATTCTCGCGCTCACTGGTATCGAAGGGAAGCTCTTCCAGCCTATGGCAACCACTGTGTTGCTGGCTCTCGCGGGCGCCTTCGTTTTGTCTCTTACCTTGGTGCCCGTTCTTGCGAGCTACCTCGTGCGCGAAAAGTCTGGACAGCACGAGACGTGGCTGTTGCGCAAGGTGCACGCGCTCTACGTCCCAGCCATCCGACGCGTCATGAAGCGGCGATGGATCACAGTTGGCGTCGCGTTCGCGTTGCTCGTTGCTGCGGGAGGGATTTTTACGCGAGTTGGCGCGGAGTTCGTTCCCACACTCGACGAAGGAGATTTGCTCCTCGAGGCGCGTCGACTCCCTGGAATCGCGCTCACCGAATCGGTGCAGACGAGCACTCGACTTGAACTTGCTCTGCTGAAAATACCTGAGATCAAGCATGTCGTGAGCAAGACCGGCGCGCCTGCAGTCGCGACCGATCCGATGGGTGTCGAACAGTCCGATGTGTTTCTGGCGATCGTGCCGCGCGAGCAGTGGCGCAAAGGGCTGACTCGCGATGCGTTGATCAGCGAGATCGAGAATGCGATGGATGTGACGCCGGAGATCGGCGGCGGCGTGTCTCAGCCGATAGAAATGCGTCAGAACGAACTCATCGCTGGGGTGCGATCGGATGTGGGTCTCATCATCTATGGACCTAGTCTCGAGGATCTCGACAAATCAGCAAACGCTGCTGCGGAGGCGATTCGCACGGTGCCCGGTGCGGTCGACGTGCGAGTCGAGCAAGTCGCCGGACTTCGGTACCTGCGTGTCATCCCCGATCGGTACAAGCTCGCTCGCTACGGTCTTACGATTGCAGACATCAACGAAGTCACGGAGACTCTCGCGGTTGGGCACAAGGTTGGTGACGTGCTCGAAGGCGATCGTCGCTTCGCGATGGTCGTGAAGGTCGACCATGGCTACAGCGGTGATCTCGAGCCGCTTGCAGCACTCCCCCTGCGATCGGTCTCGGGTCAAGTGGTGCCGCTGGGAGATGTCGCACGACTAGAATTCTCGACAGGTCCGGCGGAGATCAACCGCGAGAGTCAGTCGCGTCGCATCACTGTGGAGTTCAACGTTCGCGGTCGCGATCTGATGACGGTGGTTGGAGAGGCCCAGCGAACGGTGGCAAAGGTGGCTCCCATGCGCGTTGGTTACCGCAGCGAGTGGGGCGGACAATTCGAGCACTACACGGAGGCAAAGGCACGTCTCGAGGTCGTAGTGCCGATCGCTCTCGCGTTGATTGGCTTTCTGCTTTGGCTCGCTTTTCGGTCAGCGCGCGCGGCGGGATTGATCTTCCTGAATGTACCATTCGCGATCATCGGGGGTGTCGTGGCGCTAGCGGTTCGCGGTATCCCGTTTTCGATTAGCGCAGGCGTCGGATTCATCGCGCTCTTCGGAGTCGCGGTTCTCAATGGGCTAGTGCTGGTATCGTTTGCGCGCCACCTCGAAGAGGAGGGGACAGCGCATGACGACGCCATCCAACAGGCAGCCGAGCTCAGACTGCGACCAGTTCTGATGACAGCGATGGTGGCGTCCCTGGGGTTTTTGCCCATGGCGATCTCGAACGCGCCCGGATCGGAAGTCCAACGTCCACTGGCGACCGTCGTCATTGGAGGACTCTTCACCGCCACCCTCTTGACGCTGTTCGTGCTGCCCGTGATGTACGCGTGGCTGGGCAGGGAGCCACGTCCGAACGCCAAAGAGCAACCTCATGGGACATGATCACGACCACGGCCCACCCAATCCGACGAGCGTTGGGAAGGCCTTTGCGATTGGAATCGCCCTCAACTCCGCGTTCGTCATTGTGGAAGTCATCTACGGCTTGCTCGCGCACTCGATGGCGCTCGTTGCCGACGCAGGGCACAACCTCGGTGACGTCCTCGGACTCGTGCTTTCGTGGGCCGCCGCGATCATGGCCAAGCGCGCGCCGACCAGCCGAAGAACCTACGGCTTCCGCGCGACCACGATTTTGGCGTCGCTCACCAACGGGGTCGTGCTCCTCTTCGTCACCGGAGGCATCGCGTGGGAATCAGCCAGACGACTCTTCGCGCCTGGCGAACCCGCTGAGAGGACAATCATCGTGGTTGCTCTGGTTGGTGTGGTGGTGAACGCAACCTCAGCCCTGCTTTTCATGAAGGGGCGAAAGGGAGACCTGAATGTGAGGAGTGCCTTCCTCCACCTCGCATCCGACGCGGTGCTTGCGCTTGGCGTTGCGATCGCCGGTGGCGTGATGATGATCACAGGATGGAGCTGGCTCGACCCTGTGACGAGCATCGCGCTATCGCTCGTGATCCTCGTGGGGACTTGGTCACTCCTTCGCGGTGCCCTGAAGCTCGCACTGCACGCGGTGCCGGATCATATCGATCCCGAGAAGGTCAAAGAATTCCTCTTGAGCCTTCCGGATGTCCGCGAAGTTCATGACCTACACATCTGGTCGGTCAGCACGACCGAAGTCGCGCTCACTGCCCATCTCGTGATGCCACTTGGACGGGTGAATCCTGACTTGCTCCAGCGAATCTCGACCGAACTCCGGCACGAGTTCGATATCGATCATTCGACGGTCCAGATCGAGTCGCCAGATGCAGAAGCGCCGTGCGAACAGGCACCCGCGGAGAGTCTCTAGTCAACACGCTATCCGACGCGACATGAGGATGGGAGAGTCCGGCCCAGACATGCCAGTCGAGTTCGGCGCAGTCTGCAGCGCTGTGCGAAGGCTCCGCGATTGGCTATGATGACGACTAGTCCATGCGTTGCCCTCGCCCTATTTTAGCTTCGAGCATCGTGTTTTGCGCATGCTCAGATGTCAGCTCTGCTCCTCCAATTCTCGACGCGGCCAGCGATGGCGATCGCATCGACGCGTCGATCGTCGACGCAAGCGAAGACGTGATGGACACCTCGATCGTCGACACGGGCGAAGATGCTGCCGCGTCTCCGCCAGCGAAACTCTCCGACACGGGTTTGTTCGCCGATCTCGACGCAGGCACGGTCGCTTCAGACGTCGAAGAGTTCGAGCCGCGGTACGCACTCTGGGCTGACAACGCGACCAAGACACGGTGGATCCGACTGCCTCCGAACTCGAAGATCGACACCGCGAACATGGACCACTGGTCGCTGCCAGTGGGCACTCGAATCTGGAAAGAGTTTCGCGTCGCCGGTGTGCGAGTCGAGACCCGGATGATTTGGCGATGGGGAGCGGGCCCCTCTGACTTCGTCTACGCCCCCTACCAATGGAACAGCACCCAGACAGACGCTGACTATGTGCCGGCTGGAGTCGTCAATGCGAACAACACCACTCACGACATTCCTCCGCTTGGTGCATGCAAGGGGTGCCATGTTGGACTGCGTGAGCATGTCCTTGGTTTCAGCGCGATCCAACTGAGCAACTCGGCAGGCAATCTCACACTCGAGAAGCTCGTCACGCAGGGACGCGTCACAGTGGCTCCCGCCGGTGTGCTCACTGTCCCAGGCAACACGACCGAACAGCAGGCACTTGGCTATCTGCACGCCAACTGCGGCAACTGCCACAACGCAGACGACGGCGTGAAATTCGGCACGACGTTCAGCGCGCGTTTGCTCGTCGGCGATACGACGGTCGCAAACACGGGCACCTACAAGACGATGGTGAAGGTCCCCCTGGACTCCTTCCAGCACGCTGGGATCACCTTCCGTATTGCGCCGAGCAATCCGAGCGCAAGTGCGGTATCTTATCGAATGTCGGTCAGGGGGTTTCAGGACCAAATGCCGCCGGTTGCGACCAAGGTCGCAGATGCCACGGGGCAAGCCGCAGTCAACGCGTGGATATCGTCTCTTCCTCCTTGAAGAGGAGAGCAACTGGAGATGGCTCATGAAGGTGCTTCAACTTTGCGTGCTCGGAGTTTTGGTCGGCGGATGTTCTTCGGCCAATGTGGTGCACGTCCAGCCCGACGCCGCAATCGAGGACACTTCTGTCGCGGACACGGCTCCGCCTCCGCCTGTTGGTGTCGAGGGATGCACGGGTGGCCAGACGGCGGTGCACAACTATCCGCCAGGGCCGTATGGAATCAATGTTGGCCAAACGGTCGCCGACTTCTGCCTGACTGGCTATCTCGCGCCCGACAAACTCACTCTCGCGCCCATGGCTCTGCACGACTACTTTGACTGGGCTGGCACCAACGGAAATCCCGTCCTGTTCTTGAGTGCGGGCATGACGTGGTGTGGTCCGTGCAACTCGGAGGCAACCCAGCTTCCCAAGGTGTCGAGCAACATGAAGGGCAACGGCGCGGTCATCTTCCAGGTGTTGCTCGACGGGCCTACCTATGGAGTCGGGTCTACCGAGCCCGATCTGCTCGCCTGGGATACGAAGTACAAACTGCCCTTCTGGGAGGCGATGGACTCCGATCGGATCACCGCAGACTACTTCCCCACGCCACATCCACCAGGCTTGCTCATCGACACGAAGACCATGAAGGTCCTGAAGGGACTGCATGGGTACGAAACATCCGCCCAGCTCACGACCTTGCTGACGACCTGCGTGGCAGACCCAGCCAACTGCAAATGACCCGTTTTTTTGGGGTGATCCTCGCGGGCCTCTGCGGTTGCTCCACCGCTGCATCCCCAGCCCAGCCAACGGCCGACAGTGGCATCAAAGACTCCGCGCGTGACGTAGTCATCGAAGATGCCGCGCCTCCTCCGTCGTGCGACGAAGTGAAGGCCTGTACTTCCAATCCACCAGCAAACTCGACATGTCTCGTGTCGTTCGACGCCACACTGGTTGACGCCACTGCCCAGCCAATCGCCAATGAGAGCATCTACATCTGCGGCAAGAACATTTGCACGAGTCCCATCCCGAGCAACGCACAAGGGAAGATTCACGCGTCGGCGTGCCTCTGGTTCGTGGGCGCTGCGTTCAAGTACCTGGGCCGAACCAAGTACGCGAGCTTCGCGACAGGTCTGCCCGATGGGCAACCTGCGATCGTCGTGCCTCAGATCGTTCTCACACCATTGCCCGCTCAAGGGGTCGACCTTCCGACAGCTGGGGGCGACGTGGTTTCGAACTTGGTCACACTCACCGTTGCGCCCTCCTCGTTCAGCTTCGACCCAGGTGAGCCTCAAACCGCCGACCTTCACCAGTTTCGCGCGGTAGAAGTACCGATCGCCAGCGCACCACCTCTGGTCGACCCGACACTCAAGCTGGAAGTGTTCTGGGGCCTTGGCCCAGTCAACGCTGCGCTAAGTCCGCCTGGTGCGTTGAAGGTGCCCAACAGCAAAAAATGGGCTCCGAACGCGATCGTCGAGTTTTTCTTGAATGGTGTGGACCTGATCGATGTCGCGCCTCCTGCGCCCTACGGAAAGTGGGCACCGATCGGGACTGGCCACGTGAGCGCCGATGGGAAGACTGTGTCCACAGACACTGGTCCTGGGAACGGACTACCGATGATCTCGATGGTAGGAATTCGTCTCAAGCAGTAAGTCTGTTTCGGCGAACGTGAACGAGTTCTCTGCAAAATCTCTCCTGCTCATCGGCACCGGAGGCGTGAAGCGACGCGCGGTGTTCGAGTCGATGCGACGCCTCGGGCTTGGGCGGATCACCTGCGTGAACGAGGCTCCCAATTGGGCGTCGCCCTTTGTCGACGCATGGATCGATGCCGACCCCGTCCGGCCTTCCGGTGGCGCACTCCACGCAGTCGCGCAGCACGTCGCGTCGGGTGCGCGCGTGGACGGCGTGGTGACGTTCGACGACTACAGTGTCGTGCTCACAGCACATCTGGTGGAAGCGCTCGGGATGATCGGAACGCGTCCACACGCTGTGTCGCTCACGAAGCACAAGGCGTCGTTTCGGGACTTCTGCCGGGCGCGCGGTCTACCCGCACCAAACGCGTGCACCTTGCGGCCGTCGTCCGATATCGATAACGAACTGACTCGCGCAGGAGTTCGCTTCCCTGTCGTCGTGAAGCCGGTAGAAGGTGCAGGCAGCTTCTTTGTGCGCAAAGTGGCGGATCGAGCGACCCTCGCGAGTGTCGTCGAACAGCAGACGCGCGCGATAGCCAGAGCCGATGTTGCCAAGCTCTGGACCGATCGGGCGCTGCTTGTCGAAGAGTACATAGACGGAAGCGAGGTCGACATCGACATGCTGGTGCAAGGCGGTCGCGTGGTGTACGCGGCGGTGACGGACAACTTTGCCACCACGGAACCCTACTTCATGGAGGTCGGTGGTCAGATCCCCTCGACGCTCCCTGACGATGCGCAACGCGCTCTCGTCGAGAATGCAACCTCCGTCCTGGAGGCGCTCGGTGTCACGGATGCTTGCGTGCACTTCGAATCCAAGTGGACTGCGCTGGGGCCCGTACCCATCGAAGTCAATCTTCGAATTGGTGGCGCCGAAGTCCATCAGTTCAGCCGCGTCGCCTGGGGCGTTGACTTGGTCGAAGGAGCCGTGCGGATCGCGCTCGGACTTCCGCTCCGACAGACTCGGGTCGACCGACCGACTACGCTCGCGAGCATCAACTTCATTCCGACACGCGAAGGCGTTCTTCGGAGCATTGACGTCGAGCCTGGAGTTCATCGATCGCCTTGGCTTCAAGAACTCGTGCTCTTTCGGGAGCCCGGAGAGCGCGTCGAACTTCCACCCACCGGCTATGACTATCTTGGCTGGATGATCGCATCGGGTGCGACAGCGTGCGAAGCGCGAGCGCACCTCGACGAACTTGCACGCGGCGTCCGATTCACCATCGATTCAGTCTGATCGCGATTTCAGCTCGTGCGTGCCCGCCGCTCCGATTGCCAAGAGAGATGCCGCGAGCATGCCAACCAGACCGGTGAGCAGCCAATGCGTGCCAGCTCGGAAGTGAGCAAAACTCAGCGTTCCGAGCGAGGGGCCGAGCATCCATGCGGCGCTCCATGATGTGTTGTAGAGGCCCATGTACATTGCGCGCTGGCTGGGAGGCGCCGCGGTCGCGACATGAGCCGCAGCGGTTGGCGCAAGGAACATCTCGCCCAGTGTCCATACACAGACAGCTACAAACGCTCCCGCAGCGCCGCGCACGATCGCGAACGCTCCGAATCCCACGCCAAGGAGGATGGCACCCACAGCGAGCGAACGCGCGTGTGCCCAGCCAACGAGCGCGGAAGTCAGCGGCAGCTCGATTGTGATAATGGCGACCGCGTTCAATGTGCCGAGCAGCCCATAGGTAGTCGGTGCGAGTCCCAGACTTCCGACCAAGTAGAGCGGCATTGTCGATGAGCCCTGAAAGAACACCATCGCGGCGAGAGTGAGTCCGGCCAGAAAAAAAACCAGCCTCACGGGTGCGTGGCGTCTCAGAGCCGCATCCGGTTCGCTAGTGGGCGCTGCGACTGGTCTCGTGTTTCCGTGGCGTATGACGACCGCGAGAACACCTGCAGCGAGCAGGGAGGTGACTCCGTCGACGACGAATACGGCAAGAAACGAGCGTTCCGCCAACAATCCGCCGATCGCAGAACCGACACTCATCCCGAGATTGACCCCGAGTCGCGCTAGAGCAAAAGCTCGAGCACGCTGAGTGGGACTGACTTCGTTTGCGAGCCAGGTGAAGCTTGCCGGTCGGAACGCTTCGGCAGTGAGCCCCCAGAAAGCCGTGAGCATCGCCACCGCTACGATGCCGCTCACCAAGGGCAGCAACAGGAGTGCCGCGCCACTGAGTAGAAGCGACCCAGCCATCACGAGTGCAGGTGACCCAGTTCGTAGCGCGCGCGCAGCAAGAGGACCCGCGGCCAATGCGCCAGCACCATACGATGCGAGCACCAGACCGACGTGTGCCGCAGACGCGTGGACGACCATCGTGAGGTAAAGCGCAAGAAACGCGAGCGCCATGCTGCCAACACGGTTCACCAGTGTCACGGCGAAGACCACCCACACCGCCCGCGGCATGCGAGAGAAGTCTCGCCACGGATTCATCATCTGGTGTGGACCACACTGTGCCTTGCGCGGATCTGCCCTCGCGTTCGGCGTTTCCAGGTGGTGGCGTGCGAGACGATGTACTGGAACTTCCGTGCATGCTCGCGAATGACGAGCGGCATCTCGCGCTCATCCACCAGGTCGAACTCGGAGTCGAGATGGGCATGAAGTCCGTCGATCGATCGCACCGCCACGCTGTCGCGCTCGAAGCCGCCCAGCCATACGCCCTTGGGTGTGAAGGGCTCCATCCAGGTGTAGGGGGACGCGATGATCAGAAGTCCGCCCGGTCGCACGATTCCGCGCGGTCCTCCCATACGTTCGAGGCAAGCGCGTGGACTGGGCAGGCGGCACAGCAGGTTTGCGAGCAGAACTGCGTCGAAATCTCGAAGCTCGGTCGGGAGCGCGCACGCGTCCGCCTGACGAAAAGATACGCGGTCAGGGTCGATGCGCGGATCCAGCGTGGCGACGCGGGGCACACTGAGCAGCCCCTCGTCGCGTCTTTGGAATGACAACTGACGATCGCGTTTCATCGCGACTGCAGCTTCGATGAATGCCGCGCTCAGATCGATGCCCAGGGCTTGCTGGAAGCTTCTCGCGAGTTCGAAGGTCGCGCCACCGACCGCACACCCCACATCGAGCACGCGTCCCGTTTCGACGCCATGCCGCGCGCAGAGATCGACGACGAGATCAGCGCACCGTCGTGGGAAGAACGCGGCATCGACTGGGCCGAACGGGTAGGGCATCGCATCTGCTGCCGTCCCATAGTGAAGCACCAGGTATTGGTCGAGCAGTGCCTGCGTCTCGTAGACGTTTGCGGATCCCCCCACTTGATCAAGACGGATGGCATCACACTGGGCATCGCCGTCGTTGGAGCACACGACACGAAAGCCGCAGTGCTGAAAGAAGTGCGGGCGGAAGTGGAAGCGCGCCCACACGCTCGTCTCGCCGCCGGTGCTGACGAAAGATCCGCCCAAGACCATTTGATGCTTTCCGTCGAAGCATGGACTGCTGAAGTCGTCGTAATAGGGATGAACCTCGAACCCAGAGAGGGGATGGAACTGATCGGCGCACCACTCCCACGCGTTGCCAAAGACATCAAAGCCCGTCGGAGATGGCAGCGAGTCGACCGGACCTTCCGAACCAGACGCGAGCGCGTGGTTGCGTGTTGCGTCTTCCGCATGCCCGCTCGTCGTGGTGGTCATCGCGTCGCGAAGGCAGTGGTGCTCTGCTTCGGTGATCACGCGGTAGGGCATCTCACTGTCGTCACGTTCGCGCCGCCACTGGCAGTACGCGTGCGCCTCGTGAAAGTTCACGAGCGCAGGCCACGCCGCGGGCATGTCGATGATCTCGAAGAGCGTTCGGAGGCGATAGGAGTGAAGGCCGGTAGGTCCGTCGGCCACCCAGAAGGTCGGCCATTTCGCGTTGCGAAACGATCGCCAGTGCCAGCCATCGTCCGTCCACCAATGTCGATCGAGGTAACCGCCTGCTCTGACGAACTCCGCGAATTCTCCATTGGAGATGAGATGCTTCGTCGCTCGGAAGGGGCGCACGTGGGCGTGGCGGTTGCCGTACTCGTTGTCCCAGCCAAACGAAGGCCATTCAGCAGGCTTGCCGACGACGATGCTCCTGCCGCCAACAGACATGAGCGGATTGGCTGGGGCGCTGCGTTCATCCTTCTGGTGTAGACTGCGCTCCGGCGCCGCCGGAGACGTGCCGTCGCGAGCGTTCGGTGGCCAGACCTCCGGACGGCGCACGAGTGAGAGCGGAAGTTCGCGTACGAGCACGGAGGAGAGTTCGAGATGAATGCGCTCGTGCTCGAGACCCATGAGGAGAGCCCAGGCGCTGTCAGTCTTCGTGATGGTCGCGTGCCCGTCCTCCAGAGACGAATGCCTCTCGATGATCTCGCGAACCGCGCAGTAGACACTCCTCCGGTACAGCGTCACGCGCGCGACATCAGGCCAATCTGTTTCGGTTTGCGAAAGGTCGTCCCATGACATCTCGTCGACCCCCGTTTGTAAGAGCGCCTCGAGCTCCGCGTCGAGCGGCTCCGGGTGCAGGCCCGCGAGACGCAGCTTGTTCACATAGAATGCGGCTGGGTGCGCGTAGTAGAAAATGAGTGGGTGACGCAACCGATGGTATGGAGGTCGACGAAACGCCGCATCGCCCTGGAGCGCCGAAAAGAGCACCTCCGTCAGCGTCCATCCGTTGTCGAAGTACGCGAGGACTTCCTGTCGACTGCACGTCGCGAGGTTCGGGGGTGGAAGTGAACGCAGAACACCGTCCGCTCCGATGCCTGGGCAGTCCGCGGGTGATCGACCTGTCCACCAAGAGGCTGGGCGAGATCCTACGAGGGAATCGTGGTCTGGCGGAGGCGGGCGCACTGAATCAAACGCGAGCAGGTCGAGATTCGGATTTCGATTGGGAGTTTGGGGCATGAGAGGGCTCTCGTGTGTCCTGGATGTCTGGGTTAGGCGCCGCTCAGCTGACGGCTGTTTCTTCTTGTTTCAGTTCGCCCGCTCCTTCGCGGCTCTTCTCTTCCGGCGGAGATTTTGGACCCATCTCGATCACAGGCTCGTTTGCGGGTGGCGAGCCCTCTTTCAATCCGCGACTCTTCCAGATGGCGAAGATCGCGGGATAGACGGTGAGCTCCAAGAGGAAGGAAGTAACGAGACCACCGACCATCGGTGCGGCGATTCGCTTCATGACGTCTGCACCCGTCCCGGTGCTCCAGAGAACCGGAACAAGCCCGATGATCATCGTCGCCACGGTCATGAGCTTCGGACGCAGGCGCTTGGCTGCGCCTTCGACGATCGTCTCGCGCAGGTCGTGGTGCGTGCGAAGTCGGCCTTCGCGTTGGTGACGGTCGTACGCGAGCGTGAGGTAGAGCAGCATCACCACGCCAGTCTCGGCGTCCAGCCCAGCGAGCGCGATGATGCCCACCCACACCGCCACGCTCAGGTTGTAGTGAAGCAGAAACAGCAGCCAGATGGCGCCTACGAGTGAGAAAGGCACCGCCAGCATCACGATGGCCGACTCGGTGAACGATTTCGTGTTGAGGTAGAGCAGCACGAACACAATTCCGAGTGTGAGAGGGATCACCCATTGGAGCCGCGCCTTCGCGCGTTCGAAGTACTTGAACTGCCCAACCCAGTCGAGCCGCGTGCCGGGTGGTAGCTTTGCGTCGCGCGCGACCACCAGCTTCGCCTCCGCGACGTAGTCGGCGATGGGGCGATCGGTGTCGACGAACACGAAGCCTACGAGCTTGCCGCCTTCGCTTCGAATCATCGGTGGGCCGAGGACCGTTCGGATGTTCGCCACCTGCGAGAGCGGGATTTGAGCGCCTGTCGGCGTGCCAATGAGGATCCTCCCAAGCAACGCGGGATCGTCGCGGAATTCACGCGCATAGCGGACGTTGATGGGGTAGCGCTCGCGACCTTCCACAGTCTCGGACACGTTCTCACCGCCGATGGCCGAGGAGACCACCGTGTTGATGTCGCTGACGGTAAGGCCGAAGCGCGCGGCTTGTTCGCGCTTGATCTCGAAGTCGATGTAGAAACCACCCGTCGACCGCTCAGCGAAGGCGCTTCGCGTCCCAGGCACGGTCGCGACTGCGTGCTCCACCTCGATCGCGCCCTTCTCGATGGATGCCAGGTCATCGCCGTACACCTCGATACCCAGCGGACTGCGCACTCCGGTCGACAGCATCTCCGTACGAGTCTGGATCGGCATCCACCACACGTTCGGCATGCCTGGATAGCGAAGCTTCTCGTCCATCTCTTTGATGAGGGCGTCCCAGGTAAGGCCCTTTCGCCACTCGGCGCGCGGCTTCAACACGACCACCGTCTCCATCATACCGAGCGGCGCTGGATCTGTCGGACTCTCCGCGCGGCCGACCTTCCCAAATACGCTCACGACCTCCGGAAACTTTTTGAGCTCCCTATCCATCGATTGAAGAATGACGGCGGCCTCGTTCTCCGACATCCCCGGAGGCGCCGTCGGCATGTAGAGGATCACTCCCTCGTTCAGAGGGGGCATGAACTCGCTTTGAAGGCGGAAGAACGCAGGTGTGGTCAACGCCATGATCATGAGAGAGGCGGCAATGACCTTCCACCGATGGTCGACGACGAAGCGAACGACTGGCGTGTAGGCCGCCGTCAACCAGCGGTTGAGCGGGTTCTTGTTCTCGTCGTGGATCTTGCCGCGAATGACGAGCACCGCGAGCGCAGGCGTCAGCGTGACCGCCAAGATCGACGAGAACGCGATCGAGTACGTCTTCGTGAACGCGAGCGGCTTGAAGAGTCGACCCTCCGTGGCCTCCAGCGTGAACACTGGCAGAAACGCGACGGCGATCACCAGAAGCGAGAAGAAGAGCGAGGGCCCGACCTCCTGCATCGCAGCGATGATGACCTCCTTGCGCGTGCCGCGTTGACCAACGGTCTCGTGTGGACCACGCTCCGCCTTCGAGTTGCCGTCTTCCCATTCGTGTAGCTTCTTGTGGATGTTCTCGATGATGATGATCGAGGCATCGACCATCGCGCCGATTGCCACCACGATCCCCCCGAGCGACATGATGTTCGCGGTCAAGCCTTGGTGAACCATGGGAATGAACGCGAGGAGCACGCCGATTGGCAGCGTCAGGATCGGAATGAGCGCGCTGCGCACATGCAAGAGGAAGAGGAAGATGACGATGCTGACGACGACCATCTCTTCGATCAATGTGTGCTTGAGGGTGTCGACCGACTCGTTGATGAGCGTCGAGCGATCGTACGTCGTCACGATCTCCACGCCCGGCGGGAGGCTCCGTTCGACCTCTTTTATGCGCTCTTTCACGCGTTCGATGACGTTCAGCGCATTTTCGCCATAGCGCATGATGACGATGCCACCTGGCGCTTCGCCTTCTCCGTTGAGTTCGGACAGGCCGCGGCGGATGTCGGGCCCGATGCTGACGCGCGCGACGTCGCGAACGCGAATGGG